>JASHRY010000217.1 GCA_030037105.1 Xanthobacteraceae bacterium | reverse complement strand
AATATTCGCCCGACCTGAACCCGATCGAGATGCCGTTCAGCAAGCTCAAGGCCGATCTGCGCAAGGCCGCCGAGCGGACCATTCCGCGCCTCCGCCGCCGCATCGGCCGATTCGCAGCGACGCTCACGGCTCGCGAAGCTTCAAACTATTTCAGGCATGCAGGCTATGCGTGAAATCAACCGGAATCTGCTCTAGCGGCGAGCGAGGAAAATATCATGAGCCGTGCCGCCGCATTGCCGCCGACGCCGTTCGCCGAATTCATGGGCATGACGTTCACGCACATTTCGCCGGAACGCGTCGCGGCGGAGATGGTCGTTCGCGCCGAACTGACGACCGTGCCCGCCATCCTGCACGGCGGCGCCATCATGGCGCTCGCCGACAATTTGGGCGGCGCCGCGACGGTGGTGAATCTGCCGGCCGGCGCGCGCACGGCGACGATCGAGAGCAAGACCAACTTCTTCGCTTCCATTCCCGTCGGCGACACGGCGCACGCCGAATGCACGCCGCTGCATCGCGGCCGCACCACGATGGTGTGGCAGACGAAGATCACGCGCAACGACGGCAAGCTATGCGCACTGGTGACACAGACACAGATCGTCATCCCGGCGGAGAAGGGCTAGAGCGCAATCCGATCACATTGCATCGGATTGCGCTCTAGTCTCGCTGCTTGCCGCTCGTGCAATAAGAAAAGCGTCCTCCGGACGTCCGATCACAATTTGCACCCACCCAACTGCTCGTATCTAATTTGTGCGATGAACGGACCCTCCCGGCTAAAACTCGCGTCATTGACGCTTGTCGGCCTTCTGACGCTGCCGCTCTTGGCGCGCGGCGACGACCGCCTCGACTCTGCGATCGGGCAGGCGCAGGCCGTCGTCGCCAAGAACGGCATGGTGGTGGCGCAGGAAGCGCAGGCGGCGCGCGTCGGCGTCGACATCCTGCGCCGTGGCGGCAACGCGGTCGATGCCGCGGTCGCGGTCGGCTTCGCTCTTGCCGTGACCTATCCGCGCGCCGGTAATATCGGCGGCGGCGGCTTCATGGTCATTCATCGCGCCGACGGTGGCGATACCACGATCGACTATCGCGAGACCGCGCCGGGGGCGATCAACGAAAAATCCTTCCTCGACGCGCAGGGCAATGCCGATCCGCGGAAATCGCGCGATTCCGCGCTCTCGATCGGCGTGCCGGGCACGGTCGCCGGGCTCGCGCTCGCTGAAGAGAAATACGGCTCGGGTCATTTCACGCTCGCCGATCTGATCACGCCGGCGATCGCGCTCGCCCGCGATGGCATTGCCGTCGCCGACGACATGGCCGATTCCCTGCCCAAGGCCGCGCTGCGGCTCAAGCGCTGGCCCGCTTCGGCGCAAATCTTTCTCAAGCCGGACGGTAGCGTGCTTGCTCCCGGCGACCGGCTCGTTCAGCCGGACCTTGCCAACACGCTCGAAGCGATCGCCCGCGACGGCCCGCGGGCGTTCTACCAGGGCGCGATCGCGGAGAAAATTGCCGCGGCCGTCGACGCCGCCGGCGGCGTGATGACGGTCGACGATCTCAAGAGCTATCGCGCCGTCGAGCGCCCGCCAGTGCGCGGCACCTATCGCGGTTATGACATCGTCTCCATGCCGCCGCCGTCCTCCGGCGGCGTCGCGCTGATCGAGATGCTCAACATCCTCGAAGGCTACGATCTCGCGCACGCGGACGCGGCGCAGGCGCTGTTCCTGATGGTCGAGGCCATGAAGCGCGCCTATGCCGATCGCGCGCTGTTCCTGGGCGATCCCGATCGCGTGCAGGTTCCGGTGGCGCGGCTCACTTCGAAGAGCTATGCCGCGGCGTGGCGCGCCACCATCGATCCGACGCGCGCGACGCCGGCACGCGATCTCGGCCGCGGCGGCGGCGTGCGGCCGGAAGGCCGCAACACCACGCATTTCTCCGTCATCGACCGGTTCGGCAACGCCGTCGCCAACACCTATACGCTCAACTTCAGCTATGGCGTCGGTCTGGTCGCCGCCGGCACCGGAGTCCTGCTCAACAACGAGCTCGACGATTTCGCCGTCAAACCGGAGGTGCCCAATGCTTACGGTCTCCTCGGCTACGAGGCCAACGCGCCGGCGCCGGGCAAGCGGCCGCTGTCGTCGATGACGCCGACGATCGTCCTCAAGGACGGCAAGCCGTTTCTCGTCACCGGCTCGCCGGGCGGCAGTCTCATCATCAATGCGGTGCTGCAGGTCGTGATCGACGTGATCGACCGCGGCATGGATATCGCCGGCGCTGTATCGGCGCCGCGCGTCTACGATCAATGGATGCCCGACACCGTCTTTGCCGAGCCGGGGCTTTCGGGCGATCTCATCGCCGCGCTCGAAGCGCGCGGCGACAGCGTCCTTGTGCGCCGGCTGCCGACTTCGGCCAACTCGATCCTGGTCGCGCCCGCGGGCTTTGTCGGCGCGGCCGATCCGCGCACGCGCGGCGCGCTCGCGGCGGGCTATTAACAAAGGAGGTCGACGCCACCGACAACGGCCGCATGGTCACGGCACGCCCCGTGTTGCCGGTATCCGGCGGGGATGCTACCACTTGTGCCGTTACTCCGGGACAAGCCGAACAACAAAAGCCGCAGGGAGGAGCAGTCATGTTGCAGGTGTATCTCGACCCGGCCACCATCAACAGCCGCAAATTGCTGGCGGGTTTGGAGTTGCTCGGCATGCCGTATGAGATCAAGCATATCAACTATTTCACCGGCGCCCATAAGCAGCCCGACTATCTCGCGATCAATCCGAACGGCAGACTGCCGGCCGCGAAAGACGGCGATTTTGCGCTCTGGGAATCCGACGCGATCCTGCAATATGCGGCCGATCTGAGCGGCTCCGACAGGCATTATCCCAAGGACCTGAAGAAGCGCGCCGACGTCAATCGCTGGCTGCTGTGGGAAGTTTCAGCTTGGCAGCCGAGCTGCTATACCTTCTTCATCGAGAACGCCGTCAAGCCGCTCATGGGCGCCCCGCCGGACCAGGCTCTCCTGGAGAACTGGCGCCAACTCGCCGGCATCCTCGACGCCCGTCTCGCCAAATCCAGATGGCTCGTGGGCGAGGAGGTGACGATCGCCGACATTGCCGTGGCGGCGCCGATGCACGTGCACAAGCGGCAGGGCCTGCCGCTTGACGAATTCCCCAACCTCAAGCGCTGGATGGGGGAGATCGAAAAGCTGCCGTGCTGGCGCAAGACGCAGGGCGCGGTCGAGGCGGCGCTGCAGCCGCACTGATCGGTCCCGCGGCCTGCCGCGACGCGGGCGTCCGGGTCTCCGTGATCGCAAGGATCAAGAAATAAATAATGACCGGCCAGATCACCGTCAGATCGACTTTCAGATACACGCGCGACACCGGCGTCGCTCCGGAGGTTTACTTCTACGACCCGCCGCCGGGCACCAATTGGCGCGAGGCCGGCGACGACCCGCGCGAAATGACGGTTCACGACGGCTGGGACCGCGCGCGATCGTTTTCGCTCGACCGCGAAGGCTTTGCCTTGCGTGAATTCCACTCGACATTTCGGCAATGGGACGACGACGACGCGATCCGCGCGCAGTTCTATCCCGATGTTGCCGAATTTGTGAAGCGAGAAGTCGATGCCAAGCGCGTGGTCGTCTTCGATCACACCATCCGCGCCCAGAGCAATGTCGGCCAGACGCACTCCGAGCACTCCACCTCGCGGCGCGCTCCGGTGATGAACATCCATTGCGATTATACGGCGAATTCCGGGCCGCTGCGCGTGCGCCAGCTCCTGCCGGAGGAGGCCGATAAGCTGCTCAAGCACAGGGTCGCGTTCTACAATTTCTGGAAGCCGTTGAAGCGCACGGTCGAAGAGCGGCCGCTGGCGATGTGCGACGTCACCACGTCCATGGAAAAGGATTTCATCACCATGAAGCTGCGCTATCGCGACCGTGACGGCGAGATTTTCGTCATGCGGCACTCGCCGCAGCACCGCTGGTGGTACTTTCCGCGCATGACGCCGGAACACGTGATCCTGCTCAAGACCTACGAATCTGAAACCGACGGGCGCGCGCGTTTTGTCGGCCATTGCGCGTTCGAGGATCCCAACACGCCGCCCAATGCGCCGATGCGCGAAAGCATCGAAATCCGCACCATGGCTTTCTTCTGATCCGCCTGTGACCCGCTTGCAGCGAGCGCCGCGCGCGGCCGATTACATCCGCAGCGCGGCGAGCGCCTCGTCGGGACGCTCGCTCATCAGCATGTGGCCGGCGCCTTCGAGCACGGTGAGGCGGCACTGCGGCAGCGCGGCGGCAAGCTCCTTGCCGCCCTTCACCGGAATCATCAAATCGCGGCTGCCGAGGACCACGACCGACGGCACGGCCGCCTTTGCCGCCGCGGCGAGCCCGTCGCGATAATCGTTGCAGGCGGCAAGGTCGGCGAAGATAACGCCAGAGCGGGCGCGCTCAAGCAGGCGCTCGGCGCCGCCCGACATCCACAGGCCCGGTGCCGCGGAGCCGCCCAGGCTCGCCCGGTAGCCGTAGCCCCACAACGAAATCATATCGATCGCCGCATGGTCGCCGGTCTTGGCCGCATTGAGCAGATCGGCCGAGACCGGAACGGCGGCGCCGGTGGCGATCAGGCCGAGGCCCGTGACCTTTCCCGGATGGCGCGCCGCCGTTTCCAACGCCGCCAAGGATCCCATCGAATGGCCGATGAGCCGGGCCGCGCGCACTCCCGCGGCGGCGATCAGCGCCGCCGTCCAGTCGGCGAGCGCGGCGATCGAGGAGAGCGCGGCGCCGCCTGAGCGCCCGTGGCCGGGAAGATCGGGAGCGAGCACGCCGTATCCGCGATGCGCGAACGAACGGGCGAGCAGCGCCCAGACCGAATGATCGAGGCCGGCGCCGTGCAGAAAAACGACCGCCGGCAGCGCCGGGTTGAAATCGCGGCCGCCGGTCGAGGCGAATGTCTCGGCGCCGTCAACGATCAGGCGCACGGCTCAGGCCTTTTGCGAGGCGTGCAACGCCTGGCCGAAATCATTGAGGATGTCGCTTGCGGCCTCCAGCCCGACCGAGATGCGCACCAGCTCCTCGCCGACGCCGCCGGCGGCGAGCGCTGCCGCATCCATCTGCTGATGCGTGGTGCTCGCGGGATGGATCACCAGCGTCTTGGCGTCGCCGACATTGGCGAGATGGCTTGCGAGCCGCACCGCCTCGATGAATTTGCGTCCGGCGGCGCGGCCGCCCTTGATGCCGAAGCTGACGATCGCCCCCGCGCCCTTGGGCAGCAGCTTCTGCGCCAGCGCATGATCCGGATGCGTGTCGAGGGATGGATGCAGCACCCATTCGACCGCCGGATGATCGCGCAGGAAATTGAGCACCGCTGCGGTATTCTCCATGTGCCGTTCCATGCGCAACGCCAGCGTCTCCACGCCCTGCAGCAGGTGGAAGGCGTTGACGGGAGACAGGCATGCGCCGAAGTCGCGCAAGCCCTCCGCCCGCGCGCGCATGATAAACGCGGCAGGACCGAACTCCTCGGCGAAGACGATGCCGTGATAGCCGGCATACGGCTTGGTCAGGGTCGGGAATTTGCCGGACGCCTGCCAGTCGAAGCGGCCGCCGTCGATAATCGCGCCGCCAATGGCGACGCCGTGCCCGCCGATCCATTTGGTGACGGAGTGCATGACGATGTCGGCGCCGAGCACGAGCGGCCGGCTCAGATAGGGCGTGGCAAAGGTGTTGTCGATGAGGAGCGGAATGCCGGCCGCGTGCGCAATCTCGGCCACCTTGGGAATGTCGAGCACTTCGAGGCCGGGATTGCCGATGGTCTCGGCGATGACGAGCCGGGTGTTCGGCTTGATCGCGGCGCGCAAGCCGTCGAGGTCGCGCGGCTTGACGAAGGTGGTGGTGACGCCGAAGCGCGGCAGTGTGTGGGTGAGGAGATTGATGCTGCCGCCATAGAGCGAGGCGGAGGCGACGATATGGTCGCCGGCGCCGAGAAGCGTGACAATGGCGAGATGCATCGCCGCCATGCCGCTCGCCGTGCACACCGCGCCGACGCCGGCCTCGAGCGCGGCGAGCCGCTCCTCCAGCACCGCCGTGGTCGGATTGGAAATGCGCGTGTAGATATGGCCGGCGCGTTCCAGGTTGAACAGGCCGGCGGCGTGATCGACATCGTCGAACAGGTACGACGTGGTCTGGTAGATCGGCACGGCGCGCGCGCGCGTGACCGGGTCGGGATGTTGCCCGGCATGCAGGCTCAATGTCTCGAAGGCGGGCGGTTTCGGCGCGGGCATGCCGTCCTCGTGAAATGGCCATAGGCGGCAGCATGCTCGCACCGAATGGCGGGCGTGCCAATGCAGGCCGCCGCTCTGCCTGCCGCCGCGGTTCGACTCATTTTGACATGATTGAATTTGGAGCGGGCGATGGGATTCGAACCCACGACCCCAACCTTGGCAAGGTTGTGCTCTACCCCTGAGCTACACCCGCATCCGAAGAGGGTAGGCGGCAAGAGCCGCCAGCAAGCTATGCCAAAGAGCCCGCGGCTTTGCAACCGTCGCCCCGCCAGCCTATGAAGCCGCCGATGCCCGCCTCGCCGGACGAACTTTTTGCCTATTTGGACAGCCTCGGCATCGCGCACCGGACCGTCAGCCACCCGCCGGTATTCACGGTCGAGGAGGCGCGCGCTCGGCGTGGCGCGGTCGCCGGCGGCCATACCAAGAACCTGTTCCTGCGCGACAAGAAAGGGGCGGTTTACCTTGTGGTGGCGCAAGAAGACGCGGCAATCGAGCTCAAATCGCTGCACCGCCTGCTCGGTGCCTCCGGGCGGTTCTCCTTCGGTGCGGCCGATCTCATGCGCGAGACGCTCGGCGTCGAGCCGGGCTCGGTGACCCCGTTCGCCGTCATCAATGACAAGGCCCTTCGGGTGACGGTCATCCTCGACGCC
>JASHRY010000216.1 GCA_030037105.1 Xanthobacteraceae bacterium | reverse complement strand
CGGTCACGATGACGACGCGCTTGGCGCCCTCGGCGGCGACCTGACGCGCGACTTGCGGCACGGTGAGCCCGCCGTCATTGGCCTGACCGCCGGTCATAGCCACGGCGTCGTTGAACAAGACCTTGTAGGTAATGTTGGTGTTCGAGGCGATCGCGGCGCGGATCGCCAAATAGCCGGAATGGTTGTAGGTGCCGTCGCCCAAATTCTGAAAAACGTGAGAGCGCGTGGAGAACGGCGCCTCGCCGATCCAGTTGGCGCCCTCGCCGCCCATTTGCGTGTAGCCGAGCGTGGAGCGGTCCATCCACTGCGCCATGAAATGGCAGCCGATGCCGGCATAGGCGCGCATGCCTTCCGGCACCACGGTCGAGGTGTTGTGCGGGCAGCCGGAGCAGAAATAGGGAATGCGCTGCGCGATGTCGCGCGTCTCCACGGCGATGCGCTGAAACTCCTTCAGGCGCGCCACGCATCGCGCAATGTCGTCGTTACGATGATATTTCAACAGCCGGTCGCCGATGCAGATCGCGACCTCGTTGGGATCGAGCGCGCCTTTGACCGGGAACAGCCAATTGCCTTGCTCGTCCTTCTTGCCGATGCAGACCGGTTGATCGGCGGTGCCATAAAGCTCTTCGCGTACCTGCACCTCGATAAGCGAGCGCTTCTCCTCGACGACGATGACGAGATCGAGCCCGGCGGCGAATTCCTTCAGCTCACGCTGGCTCAGCGGCCACGGGCACGCCACCTTGTAGAGGCGGATGCCGAATTCGTTGCACTTGACCTCGTCGATGCCGAGCTCGTCGAACGCCTGGCGGACGTCGAGGTAGCTCTTGCCGGTGGTGATGATGCCGATCTTCGGATCGCGGCCGCCGGAGGTGATGGTGCGGTTGAGCTTGTTGGCGCGCACGAAGGCGAGCATGGCGTCGCGCTTGAAATCGTGCAGCCGCGCTTCCTGCGCCAGGATCGGATCGCCGAGGCGGATATTGAGGCCGCCGTCCGGCATGCGGAAATCGCTCGGAATGACGATGGCGAAACGATCGAGGCTGCCGTCGATCGCCGCCGTCGATTCGATCGTTTCGTGCATGGTCTTGAGCGCAACCCAGGCGCCGGTAAAACGCGACATCGCCCAGCCATAGAGGCCGTAATCGAGGACCTCCTGCACGCCGGCGGGGTTCAGCACCGGGATCATGACATCGATGAAGTGGTATTCGGACTGGTGCGCGGTGGTCGAAGATTCGGCCGTGTGGTCATCGCCCATGAGCGCCAGGACGCCGCCGTGTTTCGAGGTGCCGGCGAGGTTGGCGTGCCGGAAGACATCGCCGGTGCGATCAACGCCCGGCCCCTTGCCGTACCACATGGCGAAGACGCCGTTGTACCTGCCCTCTCCGCGCAGTTCCGCCTGTTGCGAGCCCCAGATCGCGGTTGCCGCGAGGTCCTCGTTGATCGCGCCCTGGAAGCGAATGTCGCTGTTGTCGAGAAACGGCCTGGCGCGGAGGAATTGGCTATCGAGACCGCCCAGGGGCGAGCCGCGATAGCCGGTGACGAAGCCCGCGGTATTGAGGCCGTTGCGGCGGTCGAGCTCCTTCTGCATCAGGCAGAGCCGCACCAGCGCTTGAAACCCGGTGACAAAGACCCGGCCATGGCCGAGGTCGTATTTGTCGTCGAGCGTGACGTCGCGCAGCGCCATCGGGCGGCCTTCCTCGTGCGGCGGACTCGAAGTTCCCAAAGTCCGACCGCTTGTTCTTATCGGAACGTCAAATCCGAAAACCACACCAGCAGCATATATTTGCTCACGTTCCTGAATCCCAACCCAGCTACGAGCGTACCGCGAGGATTTATGAATTGGAACCGGGACACTCCGCGAGCCAGCTTGCCCTCACGAACCCGATATTGCCAGAGGGCGCGGGAATAGAATCACATGTAGGGCGAAGTGTCTGCGTGACAATGCGACCGATTTGAACCGCTGCGTGATTTTACAGCGGCGCCAAGGCGGGGGGCGGCCTCGGTCCGCCGTGGAAACGGCCGGAACATTCCGACGAAGGAAGCCCAAACACCATCGCGGCCCGACCTGTCGCGGCGCAAAGCCGGATTTGTGACATTTTGCAGGGGCGACCGCGGCGGCATGGATAATCGTCTGCTAATGCGCCGCAGCAGATTTTCGTTAATCTCATAATCGCGGCTTAAGCGATAACGCACCCGTATTTAACTCGGTGGATAGACCTTTGCGCCATACTCACTGACGCGATTCCAAGCCGATCGAGCACTGACGATACAACGTAATGATTCCCGCGTTCCTAATCCGCCGACTCGTTCGCGGCCCCGAAACGCTGCCGCCGGAAATCTATCTTCCGCTGGTCGATTCGCTTTATCAGGACCACCGCACTTTCCTGTCGGGAACCATTTGCGTTACCGGCGCTATTTTTACCACTTATTGGAAGACGGGCCAGATCCTTCTTTTCTACTGCGCGCTGGCGATCGTCATCGTCGCCTGTGCGCGCGGACTGCTGATGCATGCATATGCCCAGGCGCGCGCCGCGGTCGCAAGCACGGACATCGCCAGGCGATGGGAACTGCGCTACGTCGTCGGCGCGGCCGCGTCTTTGACCCTGCTCGGAATCTGGTGCTATGTCGCCTTTGTCTGCACGTCCGATGCGTATGCCCATCTCGTCAGCTTTTCGATGACGATCGTCTATGCCGGGGGCATTTTCGGACGAAACTACGGAAACCCCCGCTTTGTGGTGGTGCAAATCCTGTGCGCCTGGGCGCCGATGACGGCGGCGTTGTTAATTTACGGCAACGTGTTTCATTGGATTTTTGCTTTCTTTCTCGCTCCGTTCTTTCTCGGGATAAAATTCATAGCGGAGAGACTGCGCCGCACCCTGCTCGACGCAGTGGTCGCCTCGCGCGACATGTCGTTGCTGGCGAAGCGCTTCGATACCGCGCTCAACAACATGCCGCACGGCTTGTGCATGTTCGACGCCAAGCGCCGCATCGTCGTCGCCAACCAAAAATTGAGTCAACTGATGGGATTGCCGGCGGATTTCGAGCTGAAAGGCTCGAGTTTGTCGGTTTTCGTCGAAAGCGTTGTCAAGGCAGGACTGATTTCCGATCTCAACGCCCCGAGCCTGATCGACAGCCTGAATATCCGCCTTTCGGGCGGCGAGGACGCCGCTTTCGCCATGGACATGCAGGACGGGCGAACGTTCGAGTTCACCGTGCAGCCCATGGAAAACGGCGGCATGGTGGTTCTGGTCGAGGATATTACCGAGCGCAAGATCGCCGAAGCCAAGATCAACCAATTGGCGCGTTTCGACGCGCTGACCGGCCTCCCCAATCGCACGGTTTTGCGTGATCGGATGGAGCATGCCCTTGGCGACTGCCGGCCCGACCACATGTGTGCCGTTCACTTCGTCGATCTGGACCAATTCAAGCAGGTCAATGACACCTTGGGGCACACGAGGGGCGACATGCTTTTGGCGATCGTCGCCGAGCGGCTGCGGAACGGGGTCCGCGACGCCGACGTCATCGCTCGCTTCGGCGGTGACGAGTTTGTCATTTTGCAGGCCCCGATCACGTCGCTCGATCAGGCCGAAGCTCTTGCCACGCGCGTTCTCGACGCGCTCGGCGGCACCTATGATCTGGAAGGACACAAAGTCGTTATGACCGGCAGCATAGGGATCGCGCTCGCCGCGAGTCCGATCGACCCGGACCAGTTCCTGCGCAACGCCGATATGGCTCTCTATCAGGCGAAAGCCGACGGCCGCGGCAGATGGCGCTGGTTCGAGGCAAAAATGGCGGCCAACGCCCAGGCCCGCAGAAATCTCGAGCTTGATTTGCGCCAAGCGCTGCAGACCGAGGGACTGGAACTTTACTATCAACCGCTCTTTAATCTGAAAACCAGGCGAATCCTGGCCTGCGAAGCGCTGCTGCGATGGCCTCACCGCGAACGTGGAATGGTCTCCCCCGCGGAGTTCATTCCGGTCGCCGAAGAAATGGGATTGATCGTCGAAATCGGCAATCAGGTGCTGTACAGGGCCTGCCTGGAGTGCCGCCGATGGCCTGGCGATACCGCCGTGGCGGTCAATCTGTCGTCGATACAGTTCGAGCGTTCCAATGTCCCGGCGCTGGTGCGCGAGACGCTCTCCGCCGCGAATCTTCCGGCCCATAGGCTCGAGATTGAAATCACGGAATCAACGCTGTTGCAGGACACGAAGCGAACCCGCGCCGATCTACATCAACTCGCCGAGCTGGGGGTAAAAATCTCCCTGGACGATTTCGGCACTGCTTATTCGAGCCTGAGCTATTTGCACAGCTTTCCATTGCACAAGGTGAAGATCGACCAGTCCTTCCTGCAGGGTCTCGGCGATGACGAGCGCCGAGTGACTTTGCTGCGCGGCATGACGAGGCTTTCCGCGCAACTGGGGTTGCGCGTCGTCGTCGAAGGTGTTGAAACCGAGGAGCAACTCGAACTACTCGCCGCTGAGGATAGTATCGACGAAGTTCAAGGCTACTTGCTCTGTCGGCCGATGCCGGCATCCGACCTGCGCAGGCTGCTTTATGCTTCCTATGTGGCCCCTGCGCCGGCGTCCTTGCGGCCGGGCCGAATCCAGAAACATGTGGCGTGAGGCCGAAGCGACACCGACGCTCTGTCTTGCCTTTGATATACAGCGCACGGCGAATTAACCCTAATATATCGTTATAGTTGTATCGATGTTAACAAACCGTTAACCTCTTGACCGTTGGCGCGTGTGCGCCACGGGAAGCGGAATATGGGTACGGTAGCGGCATTCGCCCGCCAATCTCGTCCGACTCCTTCGGATGAGACGGGCTCAGGACGCAGCTTTTCCGACAACGTCGCGCAACTTCTCGACCGGATCGATTGCCGGCTTGTGAAATCCGACGAGCAACTCGAAGCGATCTTTCGCCTCCGCTATCAAGCCTATATGCGCGACGGAGGGATTTTGGCAAATTCTTGCGGAACGTTCTCCGACCCCTATGACGAACGTGGCAAGGTCTATCTGTTCGGGCTGTACATTGACGACGAACTTGCCAGCTCGATCCGTATTCACGTGGTTGCGAAGGGACATCCTGAATGTCCCTCGCTCGAAGCATTCCCCGATATTTTGCAACCCGAGATCGACGCCGGCAACGTCATGATCGATTCAACCCGCTTCGTCACCGACGAGAGGCTTGCTCGGATTCATCGCGCCTTGCCGTATGCCACCCTCCGGCTGAGCGGGATGGCGGCCGGATATTTCAAGGCCGATTATATTCTCGCCGCCATCAGAGCGGAGCATCAGGCGTTTTATCGTCGGGTTTTCCGCTATCGCCTGGTCTGCGAGCCGCGGCCTTACCCGCTGCTAGCAAAGCCGATCTGTCTGATGATGGCCCATTACCCCCGCTTCAGGGAGGAAGTCCACCGGCGGTATCCATTTTTCCGCTCGACTTTCACCGAGCGGCAAATGCTATTCAAGCATTCTCGGTTCCGCGCCCCTCCCATCGGTGAGACGGCGTTGCCCCAGGAATGCGCTTCGCCATCGCCGAATTCAGCGAACAACACACGAACCGGCGATGAAGCCGCGCCAGCCTGTCACGGTTGCTGATAAGCACGCGACGTAGCCGTCTCTCGTCAAACGACGGAAGCCCGGCACCCGGGCCTTATCGGTCGGACAGATAGAGGCAGATGATCGCGTGCAGGAGGGGAGTAATGCCATCATTTCTCGGCAAGCACGCCATCGTGGTCGGCGCGGGAATGGGCGGCTTGGCCGCTGCCGGCGCATTGGTCGATTATTTCGAGCGCGTGACCGTGCTCGATCGCGACAGCTTGCCGACGGACGCCACGCACCGCGCCGGCACCCCGCAGGCTCGGCACGTGCACGTGCTCTTGGCCGGCGGCCAACGCGCTTTTGAATCGCTGTTCCCGGGATTCACCGCCGAGCTTGTCAAAGCCGACGCGGTTCCGATGCGCATGGCCCTGGACGTGCGTTCCGAAGTGCCGGGCCATGACCCCTTTCCTCAGCGCGATCTCGGTTGGGACAACTATTCCATGTCGAGGCCTCTCGCCGAATACGTCGCGCGCAAGGAGCTGACAAAGCATGCGAATGTCGAGTTGAGGGAAAACAGCCACGTCAACGAAATTGTCGCCATGGGCGCCAACGGCACCGGTGTCAACGCCGTCCGCTTAGCCGGCCGTCATGGCGACGACGACGAGATTCTGTCAGCGGATTTGATCGTCGATGCCTCAGGTCGCGGCGCACTGACGCTTGCGGCGCTCCAATCAACGGCCAGCCCGGCTCCGGCGGAGACAAGAATCGGAATCGACTTCAACTATTCGACCGCCGTTTTCTCCATCCCTGACGATGCGCCCGACGACTGGAAAGGCGTTTTCACCTTCCCAAATCCTCCGGCAAGCAGCCGCGGCGCGTTGCTGATGCCGATCGAGGGCGAGCGCTGGATTTTGAGTCTCGGTGGCGCACATGGCGACGGCCCGCCCGGCGATCTGGACGGCTTTCTTGCTTTCGCCGGCGAGCTGCGAACGGCGACGATTTCTCGCGCAATCAAAAGCGCAAAGCTCGCGGCCGAAGTCGCCCGCTTCGCCTTTCGCGAAAGCGTTCGGCGCCATTTCGAACGGATGGTCTCTTTCCCGCGCGGGCTTATTCCATTAGGCGACGCCATATGCCGGTTTAATCCGATGTACGGACAGGGCATGAGTGTCGCCGCGCAGGAAGCATGCATCCTCCGCGACATCCTGACGGCGCGCACGGCAGCGCCGGATCCTCTCGACGGGCTGCCGCAAGCGTTCTTTGCCGCGATCCAGGAGGTTGTCGATACGCCCTGGGTTACCGCGGCCGTTGCCGACTTCGCCTATCCGCAAACGCGCGGCGAGCGTCCACCCGACATCGAGAACACGCTCAAACTCGCTTCTGCGCTGAATGACCTCGCCGCCCGAAACGCGGACATTCACCGGCTGGCCGTCGAAGTGCGCCAACTGCTCAAACCGCGCAGTGCTTATCGCGATCCCGCCTTTGTTGCGCGGGTCCAGACCCTGATGGCGGAGGCGCAAATGGCGAGGCGCGGCTACGGGTGAAAATTTCCTGCAGCGCCGCGCGCGCGCCGGTAAACGACGCGCCGATACGGCTTGGCCGTTCGCGCAAGTCTTATTTTCGGTTGCCGCCTGATTGGATGAGCGTTCGCGCCGATCCGCGCGCGCAGCCATGGTGCACGCGGCACATGGCTCCGCCATGTCCTCATCCGCGTCGCCGCCGGTGGATGCGGGGCACTGAGCCCCGCCATTGAAGGTCCGGCAGTGGATAAAATTCGACATATTGTTTTCGTGCAATGTTCGCACGCCTCGGCGTACAGAGATTCTCGCCATCGAAACCTCTCCAACGTCGTCGTTACAGTTATCAGATCGATAACGTGAGCGGCCTTAAACCAAGCACGAGCCCGGCGCCTCCCGCACTCGCATGTCCGAGGTGCGATGCGCCATTGACGTTCTGGAGAAACCGCTCCCCCCGGATCGACAGTTGCGGATTCGAAAGCTACGGCCTCGAATGCAGAGAATGTGGTGGCCGGCTTGCCGGCATCGTCGACCCCGCCGACGAAACATTGCTGCTCTCGGAAGTCTCCGGCTGAATGATTGCGTCTCGATACTCATGACGCAGATGGCGACGACGGTCGGCCTCCTCGTCGCCGGTCGGTCGCCGCTCACGCCTTGGCGCTGGGGCGCGCCGAGACCTGGGCATGCCAGCGGCGCAAGTGACCGCATTCTTCGGGAATCGGCAGCTTGGCCCGGGCGGCAAAATCGACCGTCACCAGCGCCGTGATGTCGGCGATCGTATAGCGCGGCCCGGCGACGAATTTGCTCGCAGCGAGGCGCGCGTCCATCTGCTGGTAGAAATGCCCGACGCGGGAGCGACCGCGCTCGGCCAAAGCCGGAATCTGCGGGTAGTCATGCGGTCCGGGCAGCGCCCGATCCTTGAGGCCGGGGGTCGAATTGCGGAACGCCTCCATCACCGCGTAGAAGCCATTGCGCTCGGCGACGCGCTGCCAGGCGGTGACCATCGCCTTCTCCGCGGCACCCTCCCCCATGAGCGGCGGCTGCGGATGAATCGCCTCGAAATAGACGCAGATGCCGATCGCATCGGTGATGCGCGGGCCGTCATCAAGCTCGAGCACGGGCACCGTGACGTCCGGATTGACGGCGCGGAATTGCGGGCCGAACTGCTCGCCGTGGCGCAAATCGACCTGTACCGTCGGCACGCTGACGCCCTTCTCGGCGAGAAAAATGCGGACTCGGCGCGGGCTCGGCGCGGTGGCGCAATCATAGAACTTCATGGCGCGCGGCCTTGTGATTAGGCTTTATTGCTTCGCATCTTCGCATGAAAAAATTTTTCTGTCCGGAAAAATCTTCCAGAGCAGCGTCGAGGCGCAGCACATTATCCTCGCTAAGCCCGCGCGTGCGCATATTATATTTTTTGACGTGGGGTCGATCTTTTGTTCCGCTGCAGATCCACCTATTGTTCGGCTAAACGCGACACTTACATCGCCCTCAGTCGACATTTTTCGCGAGGCAAACGCCATGGCCAATTTCACTCCGCTCTCCGCGGCGATCGGCGGCGCGCTGATCGGACTTTCCGCTGTATTGTTGATGTTGCTCAACGGTCGAATCGCCGGCGTGACCGGAATCTTCGCCGGGCTCATTGATCCGCTCGCAACCGATCGCGCCTGGCGCGCGACTTTTGTAGTCGGCCTCATCGCCGCGCCGCTCTCGGCCGCGCTCCTCGGCTACGCGATTCCGATCCCGCATCTGCCGACGAGCCTGGTCACCATCGCCGTCGCCGGCCTTCTGGTCGGCTTCGGCACGAGGCTTAGCAACGGGTGCACGTCCGGGCACGGCATTTGCGGCGTTGCGCGGCTGTCGCCGCGCTCGATTATCGCGACCGGAATCTTCATGCTCGCGGCGATCATTGTCGTCGCCGTGACGCGACATCTCGTCGGAGGCTGAACCATGCGCGCACTCGCCGGTCTTTTTTGCGGTTTCGTCTTCGGCTGGGGACTGTTCATCTCCGGCATGATCCGACCGGATAAGGTTTTGGGTTTCCTCGACGTCCTTGCCATACCGAGCGGCAATTGGGATCCGAGTCTGGCGGTGGTGATGGCCGCCGCGCTCGTCGTGACCGGCATCGGCTATGCGCTGGCGCGGCGGCGCAGGCCGCTGTTCGAAGCGCAGAACCAGTGGCCGACGCAAACGGCGATCGACGCTCCGCTCGTCGGCGGCTCGGTTCTGTTCGGCGCCGGCTGGGGCCTGGTCGGACTCTGTCCGGGGCCGGCGATCGAGAACCTGGCAACGCTCTCCGCGCCGCTGATCATCTTCGTTATCGCCATGGCGGCCGGCATGGCCGTGCATGACCTCTGGCAGGCGCGCGGCGCCACGCCCGCCGCCAAGGGCAGCCTCGCTCAGGCGAGCGCCGCCGACGGATAATCAGGCGCGCAGCGCCACCAACTGGCCGCCGTCGGCGACGATGGTCGCGCCGGTTATGTAGCGTCCGGCGTCGGAGACAAGCAGCAGCAGCGGGCCGTCGAGATCGCGTTCCTCGCCGAAGCGGCCCATCGGAATCTGGCGTTTCATCGCCACGGCCCGCTCACCCGAAAGATAATCGCGATTGATTTCGGTGACGATCCAACCCGGCGCGATGGCGTTGACGCGGATACCCTTAAAGGCGAGTTCGAGCGCAAGCGCCTTGGTCAACTGGACTACTCCGGCCTTGGCGGTGGCATAGGCGATGACGCCCTTGTCGACCCCGAAGCCGAGCACCGAGGCGATGTTGACGATGGCGCCGCCTTTGCCGGCCGCGAGCATGCGGCGCGCCGCTTCCTGCGCCCAGTAGAACACCGCGTCGAGGTCGGTGGCGAGCACGCGCCGCCAGTCCTCCGTGGCAAGCTCGACGGCACGGCCGGAATGCACCACGCCGGCGTTGTTGACGAGGATGGTCACGGTGCCGAAGGCGTTTTCGGCGGCATCGAACGCATGCTGCATCGCCTTGCGGTCGCAAACGTCGGCGGCGACGGCGACGGCGCGGCCGCCCGCGCCCTCGATCCGCGCTTGCACCGCGGCGAGGCGATCGGCACGTCGCGCCACCAGCGCCACCGACGCGCCGTTCTCCGCCAGGCATTCCGCGAAACGCACGCCGAGCCCGCTCGACGCGCCGGTCACCAGCGCCACCTTGCCGGCGAGGTCGAAAATCCGTGCCGCGGTCATGAGGTCTCCCTGCAAATATCTTGCCCGCTTCCCGAACGGGCCAACGGGGTCGCTGTCCGCCGCGCCACCGATTGCGTCCGGCAGGATCGTTACATGTCGTATACTATCTCTGTTATTGTCGGTGCGCGATGAAACGATGGCCCGCTCCACCTATTACGATTGGTGGAATCGATGCCATTCATCGCCCGGCGAACATGCCGGCGACATATCGAGCCGACGGAGACCGCAATGACCGCTACGCGGACGGAGACCGACAGTCTCGGCTTGGTTGAAGTGCCTGCGGACAGGCTGTGGGGCGCGCAAACCCAGCGCGCGATCGAGCATTTCAGCATCGGCACCGATCTGATCCCCCGCGAAATGATCGGCGCTTACGCGTTCTTGAAGAAAGCCGCCGCCGTCGCCAATCATCGCGGCAAGCGGCTCGACGATCGGCGGTATCAATTGATCGCTCGCGCTTGCGACGAAATCCTCGCCGGGGAGCACCATGACATGTTCCCCCTGCATGTCTGGATGACCGGCAGCGGCACCCAGTTCAACATGAACGTCAACGAAGTGATCTCCAACCGCTGCTGCCAGCTCGCCGGCACGCCGCTCGGCAGCAAGGCGCCGGTTCACCCCAACGATCACGTCAACATGTCGCAGTCGTCGAACGACACTTTTCCGTCGGCGATGTACATCGCCGCGGCCGTCAACGTGAAGCAGCGCCTTGTTCCCGCGGTGGCGGCGTTGCGCGACGCGATCGGCGCCAAAGCTCGAGCCTGGAGCGACATCGTCAAGATCGGGCGCACCCACATGCAGGACGCGACGCCGCTGACATTGGGCCAGGAATGGTCCGGCTATGCCGGGATGCTGACCGACGATCTCGATTGGATCGAAGCCGCCCTGCAAGGCGTGTACCGCTTGGCGTTGGGCGGCACGGCCGTGGGCACGGGAATTAACGCCGCGCCCGGCTTCGCTGAAGCGGCGGCCGCCGAGATCGCGCGCCTCACCGGCCTGCCCTTCGTCACCGCGCCTAACAAATTCGCCGTGCAAGGCGCGCACGACGCGCTCGTCCAGCTCTCCGGCACGCTGCGCACGCTCGCGGTGTCGCTGTACAAGATCGGCAACGACATTCGCCTGATGTCATGCGGGCCGCGCGCCGGCTTTGCCGAGTTGGAGATTCCGGAGAACGAGCCGGGCTCCTCGATCATGCCGGGCAAGGTCAATCCGACCCAGTGCGAAGCGCTTACCATGATCGCCGTGCAGGCGATGGCTAACGACGTCGCCGTCGGCTTCGGTGGCGCCGGCGGCTACCTGGAAATGAACGTCTACAAGCCGCTGATGATCCACAACATCGCTCATTCCATCGCCATCATTAGCGACGGCTGCGTCAATTTCAGGAAATTCCTGGTCGAGGGCGCCGAGCCGAATCTGAAGAAGATCAATGAATACGTCGAACGGTCGTTGATGCTGGTGACCGCGCTGGTGCCGGTCATCGGCTATGACAAGGCGGCGAAAATCGCCCACCACGCCATGACGAACAATCTGACGCTGAAGCAAGCCGCGTTGCAATTGGGCTTCGTCACCGAGGTTGAATTCGACCGCATCGTCGATCCGAAGAAAATGGTGACGCCCTATTTGCCGACCGATGAATCGCCTCCGGAACGGCATTGAGGGGCGGCATTTGCGAGTCTGGAAATATCCCACGTAGCGTGACAGCTTTCTTTGGCGCATCATCGCATTATAATGGGCATTCGGGGACGCCGATAAGTTAAAGAGGCGAGCGATGGCGCACGACCATGCCGATCATCACGAGCATGGCTCGGAGCTTTCCGAGATGCAGTTGCGCGTGCGCGCGCTCGAGACCGTGCTGGCGGAGAAGGGTTACATCGATCCGGCGGCGCTCGACGCGATGATCGAGGCCTATGAGACCCGGATCGGGCCGCATATCGGCGCGCGCGTTGTCGCCCGGGCCTGGGCCGATCCGGCTTTTAAGCAAGCGTTGATCGAGGACGCCACCCGGGCGGTGCAGACACTCGGCGCGATCAACCGCGTCGGCGATCACCTGATCGCCGTCGAGAACACGCCGAAAGTCCACAACATGATCGTGTGCACGCTGTGCTCCTGCTATCCGTGGGAAGTCCTCGGCCTGCCGCCGGTCTGGTATAAATCGGCGCCCTATCGCTCGCGCGCGGTCAGCGATCCGCGCGGCGTGCTCGCCGATTTCGGCTTGCAACTGCCTGCCGGCACTCAAATCCGCGTGTGGGATTCGACCGCCGAGACACGCTTCATCGTGCTGCCCATGCGGCCCGCGGACACAGCCGGATGGAGCGAAGACAAGCTTGCGACGCTGGTAACGCGCGATTGCATGATCGGCACCGGCCTGCCGAAGCAGCCTTGAGAGATCGCGTGATGGACGGCGTCCACGACATGGGCGGCATGCACGGCTTCGGCAAGGTCGAGCCCGAGGAGAATGAGCCGGTATTCCATGCCGCCTGGGAAGCGCGCTGCCTCGCGCTCAACCGCGCCATGGGCGCGATCGGGGCTTGGACCATCGACGAAGAGCGCGCGGGCATTGAGGAGCTGCCGCCGGAGGTCTACCTGTCGCGCTCATATTACGGAAAATGGGCGCTGCGGCTGGAAAACCTCGTCGTCAAGCTCGGCCTCGCCGGCGCCGATGAGATCGCCGCCGGGCACGCGCTGCGCCCGGGCAAGCCGCTCAAGCGCAAGCTCGGCGTCGCCGACGTTCCCGGCACATTGACGCGCGGCTCCTTCGGCCGGCCGGCGCAGGCGCCCGCGCGCTTCAAGGTCGGCGACCGCGTGCGCACGAAGAACATCCATCCGCTCACGCACACGCGGCTGCCGCGCTATGCGCGCGGCAAGCGCGGCGTGATCGAGGCGGTACGCGGCTGTCATGTGTTCCCCGACTCGGTCGCGATTGGGGCGGGCGAGAATCCGCAGTGGCTCTACACGGTGCTGTTCGAAGGGCGCGAATTATGGGGCGAGGATGCCGACCCCACGCTCAAGGTCTCGATCGAGGCGTTCGAGCCTTATCTGGAGATGGCAGCCGTCACTCCGGCCGAGCGCAGCGAGAGCCGGAAACCATAATCACCGAAGCTCTCGGATGAGCAAACAGTTCTTGTGTACATCCTAGCGAATCGGAAGCATGGCACGCTTATATTGGAGTCACGAACGATGTGGTCCGCCGCGTCCACGAACACAAGTTGAAGGTCGTTCGTGGCTTCTCAACAAGATATGAAGTCAATAAGCCGGTCTACTTCGAAATCTTTGACGATCCAATGTCGGCAATAGTTAGGGAAAAACAGTTGAAGAAATGGAAGCGTGAATGGAAGTTGCAATTGATCGAGAAGGCGAATCCGAGCTGGGTCGATCTTTCTTATACCCTTAGCTGAGGGGTCTGTGGCTATGGATTCCGGCTCTCGCTCGCCTCGCTCGCTCGGCTGGAATGACGTTTCGCAGATTCCGCGCAACATCGAGGGCCCGGTGTTCCACGAACCATGGGAGGCGCAGGCATTCGCGCTGGCGCTGTCGCTCAACGAGCGCGGCGTATTTTCCTGGAAGGAATGGGCGGCGACGCTCGGTGAGGAAATCAAGAAGGCGCAAGCCGCCGGCGATCCGGATACCGGCGAGACCTACTATCATCACTGGCTCGCCGTGCTCGAACGCCTCGTCGCCGCCAAGGGCCTCGTCGACGCGGCGACGCTCGCGCGCACCCGCGAAGCGTGGCGGCGCGCGTGCGCACGCACCCCGCACGGCACGCCGATCGAGTTGCGGGCGGACGACTTCGGCGAGTGACCGGAGTGCGCCGTCGTTAATGCATCGCGGCGCTGGCGCGCGGAACGAGCGCGCCCGGGTGGCGGATCACGTCGCCGGCGAGGCGATGCGCG
>JASHRY010000215.1 GCA_030037105.1 Xanthobacteraceae bacterium | reverse complement strand
GTTCAAATGATCGGTGCACTTCGCCAGCAGCCGATCAACGAAGGCGTTGTCCAGGCGCTCGGGCGAAAATGCCGCCTCGGCGACGCCCTGCGGCGGATCCTGGTTGAAATCGAGCCCGGCGGTGCCGAACGCCAGATCGAGATCGGTCACCACCGCATCGAGCATGAGGTCGCGGGCGATGGAGAAGGCGACATTGTGGGCGATGGTCGAGGCGCCGACGCCGCCCTTGGCCCCGACCACGGCGATGATGCGGCCGACCGGCTTGGCGTCAGGCGCCGAGTACAGACCGCACACCGCCCGCACCACCTGCAGCACGCCGACCGGCTGGATCAGGTAATCGCTCACGCCGCGTCGCACCAGTTCGCGATAGAGCGCAACGTCGTTCATGCGCCCGATGATGACGACCCGCGTGCCGGCGTCGCAGACCTCGGCGAGCCGGTCGAGGCCAGCAAGGATGTCCTCGCTGCGGCTTTCGGATTCGAGGATGATGACGTTCGGCGTCGGCGAATTTTGATAGGCTTCGACGGCGGCGGTCAGGCCACCCATCTGCACGCGCAGATGCGTCTTGGCCAAGCGCCGATCCTCGCCGGCGGCCTGAATCGCGGCGGCGGTCTCCACGGTCTCGCAGAACGCCTGCACCGAGACGCGCGGCGCCGGCGCAATATGCTCATGGGGACCGACGGGGTCGGCGGGAACGCCCTTATGCCGGGCGGCTTGGCTAGCTTGTTTCATCATTGCCGAGGTCATTGACCGACGGGGGCGATCTTGCCGGAATTGGTTGATTGAGACTCGGTCGAGGGATCCTTGCCCTGCCGATACCGGTCCATGACCATCGTGCGCCGCATCGTGTAGGCGGGCGTCTCGCCACGAGGCTGGACAAGGTCGGCCGGGTTATCGACCATGGCGGCGAGATTGCGTTGGCTGGCGCAGCCGAAGTTCCAGGGCGGCTGGTTCTCGAAGTAGTCGCGGTTGAAGCTCGGCCCGACATCCTCGGGCCACAGGCCGCAAGGGCCGGCTTGCGCCGAGATCCGCGGATAGGTGATGCGGATGGTGGCGAGGGCGAGCTGCGGCGGATGGTAGTCGCGCACGACGATGCCGTGCGGCGGCACGCCGCTCGCGGCCAGGATGGAACGAATCTCGCGCATCGCCTCCGCCGCCGCATGCCCGTTGCTGGTGCCGACCGGCCGATCGACGATCACGCCGCCGGTGGCCTCGCGCCGCCAGCTTTGCGCGAATGCGAGCACGTCCGCCCGTTGCGCCGGACTGAGCGCACCGCGGTTGGAGCCGATGAACACTTCGAGGGTGCGGTCGGATTCCTTGATCGTGATCGGATGGCGCATCCGGTAATCGGCCGGGACGTCGGGAACGCCGGCGATTTGCTGGTCGGTGTGGCACCCGCAGACGAGAAGCGCAAAGCCGGCAACGATTGCGGCGCGCATGACCGGCCCCCCGGCCATGCCGCGGCCTTCGGCGATCAGTGTGCGGATGGTGCGCATCGTCGTCTCCTGATGCCGGCGTCAATCGAGGATGAAGCCGTATTTGCCGTAATAGCTGTCCGGCGGAGCGACGGTTCCGCCGACGCCGTAGATGCGGTTGAGCCGGCCGAGCAGCACGGTGGCCGGATCGCTCGGATCGGCGAAGCCGTCGTCGGGCCGCGACAGGTCCTTTTGCGCGACCGCGCGCACGATGTACGGCGTCACCAAAACCACCAGCTCGGTCCGATTGTTGAGATAGTCGCGGCTCTTGAAGAGGGTGCCGAGGACCGGAAGCTGCATCAGTCCGGGAAGGCCGGTGATGCTCTGTTTGGTCTCGTCCTGGATCATGCCAGCGATGGCGAGCGAGCCGCCGGAGGGAATTTCCACCGTCGTGCTCGCTCTGCGCACGCTCAGGCCGGGAACGGTGGTTCCCGCCACGGTCACGGAATTTTGCGGATCGAGCTCCGAGACTTCCGTCAGCATGTTGAGGCTGATGCGGCCTTCCGACAACACCACCGGCGTGAAGGTCAGACCAACGCCGAAGTTCTGAAATTGAATTGTCGGCGGACACGGCGTCGTCGTGCAGCTCGTTATACTCGGGTACGGGAACATACCGCCGACCAGGAAATGCGCCGATTCGCCGGATATCGCGGTCAGCGTCGGCTCGGCCAGCGTGCGCACCAGGCCGATCTGCTCCATGGCCTGCAAGTTGGCGGTCACCCCCTTGAATGTGCCGGAAATAGAACCGCTCGGCGTCGTGCCGTTGACCGGGAACGGGTTGGTGTTGTTGAAATTGACGACGGCGGTGCCGGAGGTGAGGCTGCCGGACAGATTGATGCCGAGTTGCTTGATGACGTTGCGATCGACCTCGGCAACGGTCACCTTGAGCATGACCTCGTCGCGGCCGCGCACGACGATGGCGTTGACGACCTTGTTGCCGTCGCCGACGAGCCGCGCCGCTATGTCGTAAGCCTGCTGCGCTTCGACCTGGCTCGCCGCGCTGCCGCTGAGGATGACGCCGTCGCCGATGCCTTCAACGCGGATGTCGGGGTTCGGCAGCACTTGTCTGATCGCCGCGCGGATGCCGTTGAGATCGCGCGTGACCGCGATATCGAAGCCGGCCATCTGCTTGCCTTGGGCATCGAAGAAAAACACGTTGGTCTGGCCGATCTTGCTGCCGATGATATAGGCGCGGCGCGAGGAGCGGACCACGGCGTTAGCGATGGCGGGATCGGCAACCAGCACGTCCTTGATGTCGCGGGGAAAGTCAATGACGACGGATTTGCCGATGCCGAGCAAAACGTGATGCGAGCCGAAATCGCTGGCGGCGACCGTGATCGCCTGCGTCGCGTCGCCGACCAGCGCCTCGCCGGCGAGGGCGGCGCCGTGCCAAACGGCCCATGACACGGCGATCAGGGCCGCGAGCGCCGCCGCACGGATCGATGTCCCTGTTGCCATGGTCAAGTTCCTCCGTGCCGATCAGCGAGGCGTCATCTGCGTGGTCACGCCGTAGCGCACCGTGTTGATGGCGCCGTTGATGGCGCCGGCGTCGTCTTTTCGTTCCGCCACCTCGCCACTCTCCGGCGTCGGCGATTGCGAATCGAGCAGGCTGCGCAACGCCAGCGAGATGGTGCCGAGCTGACGCGAGAGCGCGAGAACCTCGGTCTGCTGCGGCGTAAGTTCGATCGTCGCGGTCTTGCCGACCACGACCTTCTGACCGTTTTTCTCCTCGACATTCTGATCCACTGCGAGCACGCGCACGTTTTTCAGAATTGTTTCGCTGACGAACTTTTCCACGCCGGTCCTTTTTTCCGCCGCTTTGTCGCGGCGCGTGAGCACGATATCGACGTGGTCGTTGGGCAGGATGAAGCCGCCGGCGTCGGTATCCGGCGCCACGTCCAAGGAAATGGCACGCATGCCATGCGGCAGGATGGCGGCCATGTAGCCGCCCTTGGCGGTGACGACCTTGGTATCGCGAATCGGCTCTCCGGCCGCGACCGGCATGCGCACGAGCGCGCCGACGAATTGGCTGACGGCGTCTGGCCGCTCGGTCCTCTTGATGAAATTCTTGCCGGCCGCGGCGGCCGGCCAACTCTGCCAGCCGATATCTTTGCCGCCGATCACGTGGCCGACGCCGAGATCGGACTTGGCGACCAGGACGTCGATCGTGGCGAGCTGCGCCACCTGCTTCGGCGGTTCGGGTTGCCGGCCGCCACGGGCGAGAAAAGCCGCCGTGCCGCCAGCAACGAGGGCGACGCCCAGTACGATGAGACGCGCGGGTTTCATTACGCTTCACTTCCCAAGCAACGCTGCGGTCGAGCGACTACGGATTTCAGCAGCTAAACGTCAAAGCATGGTTAATGAGGCGTATCCAAATCGAGTTAATTTGGGGTTGCGGCGGGCTTCCGTATCCGGCTCTTGCCTCTTTACGGATCCGGTTTGACCGGGTCATCGTCATTCCGGATCGCCACCGATCTCGGGTTTACCCGAGATCAGCACTTGAAGGGCCAAGTCGGCGCCAGCCGACTTGGATGGCCGCGAGTCCGGAATCCATACTCCCTCTGCGCCGGGTTCATGGATTCCGGGCTCCTCGCTGAATTTATCATCGGGCCGGCCACTTCGGGCCGGACCCGTTGGCTCGGCCCCGGAATGACGAAGCAGGAATTACGGATTCCGTATCATTGCGACTAGATGCCTCCGACGGCGGCCATCCATTCGGTATGCGGATAGACGAGCAGCGCCGCGGCGGCGAGCGCAATACCGTAAGGCACGCCGCTGTCGCGGCGGTGCAGCCGCTCGGCCCATTCCCGGCCGACGAACAGCCGCGGTAGCGGAAGGGCGCGAAACTGGATGAGCAGCACCGTCAGCGCCCCGCCGAGAAGCGACGCGTAAAGAAGATAATCGGCGAGGTGGGCAAAACCGAGCCACAGGGCCGTGGCCGCCGCCAGCTTGGCATCGCCGCCGCCAATCCAGCCGCAGGCAAAGAAAATGAAGACGACGGCGAGCACCGCGGCCGCCGCCTCGGCATGGGCGAGCAGATCGGTGCCGGTCATCCCGGTCAGGGCGGCGAGCAAAGCGAAGCCGCCGACGAGCATGAGCGAGACGCGGTTGGCAATCGTCATGGTGAACAGATCGCTCAAGGCGGCAAACGCCATGACGGCCGGGAATAACGTCAACTTGATCGCTTCAGTGAGCATCGCCATGGCAACGTTGGCACCTTCCGCTTCGCGTCACCGCGCGGTTTATCGGTTGCGGGTTGAGAGCCGGTTAGCGGAGCGCCGGCAAGCGCCGGAAAACGAAAAGGCTCCGGCGACCGACCGGAGCCCTCTCATGAATCGGTAACGAACGGCGTTGCTATTGGCCGAGCTGGCTGGAGATGCTGCTGAACGTCGAGTTCAGCTTGCTGCCGAGGCCGTTCACGACGGCGATGATCGCAACGGAGATGCCGGCGGCGATCAGGCCATACTCAATGGCCGTGGCGCCCGACTCGTCCTTCGCAAAACGCGAAACAAGGGTTTTCATCAGTTGGCTCCTAGGGTCCACATGTGGCTGTCTGAGCGTGACCCAATGCCCGCTTGTCGGGACCATTTGGATCGTGCGCGAACCTATCAACGAGAGCTTGCGAGGCCGTTAAATCGATCGATGAAACCCGGGGACAACAGGACGATGCGCAATGTAGTTAACGACGTGTTTCGTTGCGCAATGATACGTCGGCCCTCGCGCGCGCCTGTAACAGATCTTGCCCAGGCGCGACGCCAAGCACGGGCAATGCGCGGATACTGCAATGGGAATCTCCGCCGATGGCTCGCAAAAAATATTTCCTCCGCGCAAGTCGGCGATCCGCCGTTGCCGCAACTCACAAATACTCGTAGCGCGCTGCCGCAACCGCCGCCATTTATCGCCTATTAATGAGGTTCATCGATATCACTGAGGTGTCCCGCGCCGGCGCGGCAGCAACCGCCGGCTGAACTCAGAAACGCGGCCGAGACATGAAGGAGGAATTGCTCACCATCGTCGTCGACGTCGGCCACAGCTTCTTGAAAAGCGTTCCGATCTCGTTGGGATTGGCGGCCGTCTTCACTTTGTTGACTTCATTCTGGGCCTGCAATCCCGGCCGGCCGTGGTGGCGCAAGAACGATCTCGCAACCGATATCTGCTACTGGTTCTTCATCCCGGTGATCACGCGCTACTTCCGCATCGGCCTGCTCATCGCCGGTGCAGCGGCCCTGTTCGGCATCAGGACGACCGACGGTCTGATCGCTTTCTACGAGAACGGCCATGGTCCGCTGGCGCAACTTCCGCTGGTCGCGCAAATGGCGCTGTTTCTCATCGGCGAAGATGTCATCACCTATTGGACGCATCGCCTCTTTCACAGCGCGCGGCTGTGGAAATACCACGCGGTGCATCATTCTACGGAAGAGCTGGAATGGATCTCGGCGGCTCGTTTCCACCCGATCAATATGTTGTTCGGCGCCGTGATCGCCGACGTGATCATGCTGATGGCCGGCATCTCGCCCAATGTGTTCGTCGTGCTCGGACCGATCACCATCGCCCATTCGGCCTTCGTCCACGCCAATCTGAACTGGACGCTCGGCCCATTCAAATACGTGATCGCCACGCCCGTCTTCCACCGCTGGCATCACACGGCGGCGGCGCGCGGCGGCGAGAAGAATTTCGCCGCGACCTTTCCAGTCCTCGACCTTATGTTCGGCACATTCTACATGCCCGCCGGCGTGCTCCCTGACCGTTATGGTATCGCCGAGCCGGATTATCCCGCGAGCTTCGGCGGGCAATTCGTACGTCCGTTCATCCGGTGAACGGTGCGGGGCAACGCGCGCGGCCGCGGATTCGTGGAATCGTTAAGCAAGCGTCAGCCGCCGCGCCGGCCGCGGCAATGGGAAAAGGGCGGTCAATTTGCACTTCGTTCACCAATTTGCAGTCAATTGGAATTCTTGGTGTGCGGCTTGCGGTCGTTCGGTCCGCGTAGCGTTTCGGAGAATGTCGATGGCGGCGTTGTGCGTGCGAAGCCGAGCAAATCTGAGCCTATTGCACCGGCTGGTGATTGCCCTCCTCCTCATCGCCAGCGCCCTGCCGGCGGCCGCAGCAGCAGCCGGCGCCGAACCGTCCGACCCGATCGTGGTGCGGCTCGATCAGGCCACGATCATGAACCTTCCGGTTCGGGCGGCAACGGTCGTCATCGGCAATCCGCTCATCGCCGACATCTCGATTGTGCGCAGTGAAGACCGTCTTTTCGCCGTCCTCACCGGCAAGGGCTACGGGGCGACCAACGTCATCGTCATGGACCACGGCGGCGTTGTGTTGGCGGAGAAGACCGTCGAGGTGACCGGACCGAGCGACCCAGTCGTCGTGGTCTACAACGGCGTCAAGCGCGAAACCTATAGCTGCACGCCGATCTGCTCGCCGCGGATCACGCTCGGCGACCACAAGGATTACTTCCTCGAAACTCTCGCCGAGACCACCAACCGCAACACCCAGGCCGTGAAACGAGACTCGGCAAACTCAACCGCATCGGTGACTCTCAGCGGCGGCGGGGCGACCGCTGGCAGCACGAATATGGGTCAGGGGAAGTGAGAACGGCTCTGCGGCTGGTTGACGACCCCTTAAGGGCAGCCCCGCCCGCCTCGATAATCTGGGCAACAAATCGCCAACGGCTGCTGGATTAAGATTCAACCCACGCGATGCCTCGCGGCAAGGCGCGACGTCCCGGGGTGAGGTTGGTCCATGTCCGTTCGGCTGCAGTCGATCCTCGCGGCGCGTGCGCTTTGGTCGGCTGCCGCAACGCCGCTCTCTCGCTTCGCCCGCGAGGCGCGGGCCTCGACCAGCGTCGAGTTCGCCCTGGTCGGGACGCTGTTCATCGCTTTGGCCCTGGCCATCATCCAGACGGCGCTCATCTTCCTCGCCGGTCAATCGCTGGAGACGGCGGCCGCGACCACGGCGCGTCTCATCATGACCGGCCAGGCGCAGACCCAGGGCTGGACCGCCGCGCAATTCAAGCAGCAGGTCTGCAACCAATTGCAAGCGATCTTCAATTGCAGCGGCGTCTATGTCGACGTCGAGACCTATTCATCGTTCTCGTCGACCAATATGGCATTGCCGATCACGAACGGCACCTTCAACAGTTCGATACTGAGCTTTAATCCCGGCGGCCCCGGCGACATCGTGGTCGTGCGCCTTTATTACCAGTATCCAGTCTATTTCAGCCTGCTCAATCTGAGCAACTTGACCGGCGGCATGAACCTTCTTGCCGCCACCGCCGTGTTCCAGAACGAGCCCTATGCATCGTCGTCGTGATGGGGCGCCCGCCGTGACTGCTCTCGTCGTTGGCCTCTCCGATCGGCTAGTGCGTTTTTTGCGGGATCGCCGCGCCGTTGCGGCCCTCGAATTCGCCATCATCCTGCCGCTGATGCTCGTGCTCTATCTCGGCTGCGTCGAGGTCACGCAAGGTATCGCCATCAAGCGCAAGGTGACGTTGACCGCGCATGCGCTCGCCGATCTGGCAAGCCAATACACCGCCATCGACAGCACCGAGATGACCAATATTTTCAACGCCGGTTCCGCCATCATCGCGCCCTACCCGGCTGGCGGTTTGCAAGAGGCCATTTCCGAGATTGCGATCGACGGTCAGGGCAACGCGACGGTGGTCTGGAGCAATACGCTCAACGGCACGGCGCTGACCGTGGGCCAATCCGTGACCATCCCCACCACATTGGCCGTGCCGAACACCTATCTGATCTTGGGCCAGGCCCAGTACACCTATAATCCGACATATGGCTACGTCCTGACCGGTACGCTGACGCTGAGCGATCAATTCTTTTTGCTCCCGCGCCAGTCGAACTCCATCGCTTACGCCGGCTCGTAGCGACCGTTCGCGCATTGCCCTTACCCACGCAGTCCTTACCCACGCAGCGGGAGGAGCGGAGAGCCTCACGGAATAGGCAGCGCCGTGGTCGCCTTGATCTTCTCCATGGCGAAGCGCGAGGTCACATTGGCGAGCGGCACCGCCGCGATCAGCCGCTTGTAGAAGGCGTCGTAGCCGGCGATGTCGGGCACGGCCACGCGCAGCATGTAATCGACGTCGCCGGCCATGCGGTAAAACTCCATCACCTCCGGCATGGCGCCGACGACTTTGGCGAAGCGGTCGAGCCATTCTTGCGAATGATCGCCGGTCTCGATCGAGACGAAGACGGTGATGCCAAGCCCGACGCGGTTCTGATCGACCAGCGCCACGCGCTTGAGAATGACGCCGTCCGCCTCCAACCGCTGAATACGCTTCCAGCAAGGGGTCGAGGAAAGGCCGACGCGGCTGCCGATCTCAGCGACCGACAGAGCGGCATTGTCCTGCAGCACGGTAAGGATCTTGCGGTCTATGGCGTCCATTTGGATATATTCTTCTAATTATGATGCAACACCGATATTTACCTAGAAAAATATTCTAAATCAATTGGCAAGCGGCTCTGGCTTATTACCGTTTAGGCCTCCAGCGGCTTTAGCTTCCTCCCGCGTGGGAACGAGCCGACATCGCATCCGCGCGTTCGGCCAGGAACGCCTCGACCTCCGCGCGCGACGGCATTCCGCCGGAGCCGCCGACACGGCTGCACTTGATCCCGGCGACGGCGGCGCCGAAGCGCAGAGCCTCGATCTCGTTGCATCCCTCTGCCAGGGCCAGGGCGAACCCGCCATGCAGGGCGTCGCCGGCCGCGAGCGTGTCCACCGCGCAAATCTCGAATACCGGCACGCGGGCGAGCGTGGCGCCCTGCAGGACGAGGATGTCGTCCGGTCCGTTGCTGACGGCTAAGAACGCGTCGCTGTGCCGGGCGACGCGCTTAAGCCCTTCGGCGAGATCGCCGCACCCGGTCGTGCCCCGCAGGCATTCGGAAGAAAAGATGACGTGGGAGGCGATGCGGAAGAGCGGGTCGTCCTCGGCCGTCGGTTTGTCGCCGTCGAGCACGACCGGCAATTGGCGGCGGCGCGCCGCCGCGCAGATCGGCCGGACGAATTGCGGATATCTGTTGTCGGCCAGCACGACAGCGGCCGCCGCGGCGAGCGCTTCCGGATCGAGCGGCGTGACCGCTTCGACCCGCTCGTCGCTATAGGTCACGATAGTACGGTCGCCGCGCGCATTGACGAAGATCGCCGACAGCGACGTCGGCGAGTCTGAAATGCGCTGACAGGCGCCAGTATCGACGCCTTCGCGGGCAAGCCCCGCCAGCACCAGGTCGCCGTTCGCGTCCGCTCCTGCCGGCCCGCCGATCGGCCCGGCCAGCGCCGCGCGGCCGCCGAGACGCGCGATGGCGATCGCAGCATTTGCCGCACAGCCGCCGTTCACGATGAAGTGCTCCGTCGCCACTGCCTTGCCGTCGGGCGGCGGAAAATCCTTCACGCGGAAAACTTCGTCGAGCACGATGATGCCGGCGCAGAGGATGCGCGGCGCCTCAGCGTGCGAGCTTTCAGTTGAGGACATTGCGGCCGTTCTCGACGAAGCTGCGGATGATGTGGTAGGCGATGGCGAGCGGCGGCGGCGTAGTCAAACCCTGCGGATGCGCCCGCCTGAGCATCAATTCCAGCTCCTCGCGATCGAACCAGCGCGCCTCCTCGATCTCGCTCTTGTCGATGACGATCGTTTCACCCAACGCCTCGGCGTAACATCCGATCATGAGCGACATCGGGAACGGCCAGGGCTGCGAGGCAAAATATTTGACCCGCGCGCAGGCAAGGCCGACTTCCTCACGTACCTCGCGGCGCACCGCTTCCTCGATCGACTCGCCCGGTTCGGCGAAGCCGGAAAGACACGACCACATCGTTTTTGGGAAGCGCGGCGAGCGGCCGAGCACGCAGCGCTCGCCGGCGATCGCCAGCATGATGACGGCCGGATCGGTGCGCGGGAAATGTTCGGCCTTGCAGGAGGAGCAGTCGCGCCGCCAGCCGCCTTGCACCGGCAGCGTCGGCGCGCCGCAATTTGAGCAAAAACGGTGCCGCGCGTGCCAACCGATCAATGCCTTGGCCTCGGCGAGCGGCGGCAGATGAGCGGCGGCGACGGCGCTCTGCGACGCGATCGTGCGCAGATCGAGGGCCTCGAGATCCGCGCGCGCCTTGAGCGGCTCGAGCGACGCCGGTTCGAGGCCGACGCCGAAGCGCGGCGCCCCGTCCAGCGTCCCGAGGAACACGCTTTCGCACACGGCGCCCATCGCGTAGGCCGCTTGCAGCGAGAACAGCGGGTCGAACCCGTCGCGCTCCTTCTTCAGCACCACGAATTCACCGCCGATCACATAGCAG
>JASHRY010000214.1 GCA_030037105.1 Xanthobacteraceae bacterium | reverse complement strand
CGGTCGCCGCCGGCGTGCTCTCCGGCACGGCGCCGTTCGGCTTTCTCGTCGGCCAAGTGTCGAACAAGCTGCAGGTGGCGGTCAATGCGCTCGAGCAGAAAGGTCTCGCCCGCAGCCTGGCGGAGCCCAATCTGGTGACCCTGTCGGGCGATACCGCGAGCTTCCTCGCCGGCGGGCAAATCTACATCCCGGTGCCGCAAGCGCTCGGCACAGTGACGTTCGCTCCGCAGCCCTACGGCGTCGGGCTTTCCTTCACGCCGACCGTGCTCAAGGACGGCACCATCAACCTGGTGATCAAGCCGGAGGTGAGCGAGCTCGACACCAGCAACACGGTGACGGTGGCCGGCACTTCGGTGCCCGGGCTCATCGTGCGCAGGGCTTCGACCACGCTCGAACTGCGCGACGGCCAAAGCTTCATGCTCGGCGGCCTGTTGCAGAACGACAGCAAAACCGCGCAGGACCAGTTGCCATGGGCGGGCGACGTGCCGGTGCTCGGCACGCTGTTCCGCTCGGGCCAGTACCAGAAGAACGAGACCGATCTCGTCATCATCGTCACGCCGCACATCGTCCGCCCGCTGCCGCCGAACGCACCTATTCATTCGCCGCTCGACGACACGTTGCCGGCGAACGACATCGACTTCTTCCTGATGGGCCAGCCCGAGGTCAGCCCGGCGCTCGCGCGCCTCGCCCTCGGGGCGCTGAGCAGGCCCTATGTCGGCCACATCCTCGATTTGCCGAAGAAGGGGGGGATCTATGTGTCGGCCAGGGACTAACGCCGCGGCGCGCACGGTTGCGGCCGTGGTAACGCTCGGCGCGGTGCTCGCCGGCTGCTCCGACATCTACTTCGACCGGCGCGACACGATTGCGCTCTCTGGCGGCGACGCCGTCGCCGCCAACATGGCCGAGCAGACGGTCGACCCGTGGCCACCGCACAGCGACAACACGAACATCGCGTTCAACGGCGAGCGGATGCAGCGGGCGGTGCAGTGCTACCGCGCCGACAAGGTCGCCCGCCCGACCGACCTTAACACGACGGTGGTCGCCGGCACGACTCCGTCGCCGTCGACGGCGGATTCGTGCGAGGGCCAGATGAATACCGGCGGCGCGCAAGCGGGGGGCAATGCCGCGACAACCGCCGGACCCGGCAAATAACGTTCGCCCGCGCCATGCGAGCCTGAAACCATGCGCATCGGCCGATCCAAAAATCCAACGGGCGTAACCACGCTGGTCGTTTTGACCGCCGATGATGCGTTCGAGGCGTCCGTTCGCGCCGCGTTCAGCACCAGCGCGCAAATCGGCCTCGCGGTCGTCAAGACCAGGCTGTCGGGCCGCGACGACATCGATCTTGACGGCGCCACCGTAGTCATCGCCGACCTCGACGCCGGCGATGACGCCGAGCTGGCAGCGCTCGAGCGCATTATGGCGCGCACCGGCAATTGGCCGCCGGTCATCGCGGTGGCGCGAAGCTTCGAGAAAGTCGTCGCCCGCCGGCTCATGCAAATGCGGGTGGCCGATTTTCTGGTCAAGCCGGTGCCCCCGGCCGAACTCATTCGCGCCTGCGCGCGCGTCGCCAAGGACCCGACCGATGCGGAGGCGCCGGAAGCGCAGATCTTCACCTTTTTGCCGGCCGTCGGCGGCGCCGGCGTGACCACCCTTGCGGTGCAGACCGCCATGCTGCTCCTGAACAGCGGCACGCGCGGCAAAACCACGACCTGTCTCGTCGATCTCAACTTCCAGCACGGCGCCTGCGCCGATTACCTCGATATCGAGCCGCGCCTCAATCTCGGCGAGATCGAACCCCGCCCGGAGCGGCTCGATCGGCAACTCCTCGAAGTCATGCTTTCGCACCACCCCTCCGGACTCGCGGTGGTCGCGGCGCCGAACCGGCCGGCGGAAATGCGTTCGTTCGATCCCGACGTCGTGACCAGACTGCTCGATCTGGTGTCGGCGCATTTCGATTTCGTGGTGTTCGACATGCCGCGCACTTGGTTCTCCTGGACCGACAACGTCCTGCTCGGTTCCAACCATCTGTTCATCGTCAGCGAGACGACCGTGCCCGGGCTGCGCCAAGCGCGGCAACTGGTCGAAGCCATCCGGGAGCGGCTCGGCGACGGTCCGAAGCCGCAAGTCATCATCAATCGCTTCGTGCACAAGCTTTTTTCGGCCGGCTTGCGCCGCAGCGACATCGAGCAGGCGATCGGCGACGCATTCGTGGCCTGCGTGCCGAACAATTATGCCCTCGTGCGCGAAGCCATCGATCGCGGCGTTCCGCTCGAAGAGGTCAAGCCGGGCAACCAAATCACGCTCCAGCTCAAGAAATTGATCTTGCCGCACGCCGCGGGCAAAGCCGGCAAAGAGCCCGCGCATGCGGCAAAGAAGTTCAAGCTCGCATGGGCGCGACCGTAGGCTCGGTCATGGCGGACCGCTTCGCGGCGTTGACGGCATAGGACAGCGATATGACAGGTCGTTTTTCGGCGCGCCGCCTGACCGGCCCGGACCTCGTTCCGGCGGCCGACAACGCCGTGCCCGATGGCGAGTCGTGGACCGTGTTCCCCGATGCCGCCCCCGAGCCCGCCGCGGTCGCCGCCGCCAATCCGCTGCTGACCGACAAGCTCCTCGATGCCAAGGTGCGCCTCCATCGCAAGCTGATCGAGGAGATCAATCTGTCGGCTCTGGAAAAGCTGCCGGAAGATGAAATCCGCGGCCACATTCAAGAGCTCGTCTCGCAATACGTCCTGGCGGAACGGCTGGCGCTCAACGCCCAGGAGCTCAACGATTTCGTCCTGGAAATCCTCGATGAGATGACGGGGCTCGGCCCGCTCGAGCCGCTGCTCAAGGATCAATCCGTCAACGACATCCTCATCAACGGCCACGAATGCGTCTATGTCGAGCGGCGGGGCGTGCTCGAGCCGACCGGCGTACGCTTCAAGGACGAGGCGCATCTTCTGCGCATCATCAATAAGATCGTATCCGGCGTCGGTCGCCGGGTCGACGAGTCGCATCCGATGTGCGATGCGCGGCTCGCCGACGGCTCGCGCGTCAACGTGGCGGTGCGGCCGGTGGCGATCGACGGGCCGCTGGTGTCGATCCGCAAGTTCTCCAAGAGGCCGTACAATTTGAACAAGCTGGTCGAGATCGGGACGCTGCGCCCGCAAATTGCGGAATTACTTGCGGCGGCGGTGAAGGCGCGGGTCACGCTGATCGTGTCCGGCGGCACCGGCTCGGGCAAGACGACCATGCTCAACGCGCTGTCGGCCTTCATCTCCGAGAAGGAGCGGCTCATCACCATCGAAGACTCCGCCGAGCTGCAATTGCAGCAGCCACATGTCGGTCGCATGGAGACGCGGCCGCCGTCCATCGAAGGCAAGGGCGAAATCCGCCAACGCGAGCTGGTCAAGAACGCGCTGCGCATGCGGCCGGACCGCATCATCGTCGGCGAATGCCGCGGCGAGGAAGCCTTCGACATGCTGCAGGCCATGAACACCGGCCACGAAGGTTCGATGTCGACCGTCCACGCCAACACCACGCGTGACGCCGTCACGCGCCTCGAGCAGATGATCGGCATGGCCGGCTTGCCGATGACGGTGGCCTCGATCCGCGGCCAGATCGCCGCCGCCATTCGGGTGATCGTGCAGCTCTCGCGGCTCTCCGACGGCAAGCGTCGCCTGATGAGCGTCGCCGAGATCACCGGTCTCGAAAGCGACATCATCCAAATGCAGGAGATCTACAAGTTCGTGCGCACCGGCATCGCGGCGGACGGCAGCGTGCAGGGTCATTTCCAGGCGACCGGGGTGCGGCCGCGCTTCCTCGCCGATCTTCTCGCCATGGGAGTCAAGATCCCCGGCTCCTATTTCGACCCTTCGCAACCGCTCTGATCCGCCATGTCGTTCCTGTCGTTCGATTTCGACTCGATCTATCTGATCTGGCTGTTCGTCGCGGTTTCGGCGGGGCTGACGGTCGAGGTCGTCTATCTGCTGTGCTTTTCCGCGGCGTCTTATCGCAGCCAGATCAACCGGCGGCTGCGGCTGGCGAAGGATCGTCCCGATCGCGAAAGCGTCCTCATCGAGTTGCGGCGCGAACGCGGACTCACCGAAGCCGGCAATTACCGGCTCCCCCTTGTCGCGATCAACCGGCTGATCCTGCAATCGGGCATCAGCATGGGATTTACCCGTCTTATTCTCATAATTGCCGCGCTCGGCGTCGCGGCATTCGTCGCCGCGTTGGTGCTCCGCCAAGATTTCATCACGGCAATCCTGGCGGCGCTGGTGAGCGCCACGACGCTGCCTTATTTGCTGCTGCGCCTGCTGCGCCGCAATCGGCAGAAGAAGTTCGCTGCCCAATTCCCCGATGCGCTCGACATTATCGTGCGCAGTCTGCGCGCCGGCCATCCGGTGCCCATCGCCATCAACATGGTGGGCCGGGAAATGCCGGATCCGATGGGCTCGGAATTCGGCATCGTGTCCGACGAGGTCACCTACGGAGCCGATCTGGAAACGGCGATGCGCAACCTTTACAGCCGCATCGGCGCGGACGACCTGCCGCTGTTCATCACCGCGGTGGGCATTCAAGGCTCTACCGGCGGCAATCTCGGCGAGATTCTAGAAAACCTCTCCGGCGTCATCCGCCAGCGCTTCAAGATGCGGCGTAAAATCCGGGCACTTGCTTCCGAAGCACGTGCCTCGGCGATGATCCTTTCGGCGCTGCCGATCGGGTTATTTTTCGTTATCCAATTCGTCGCCCCCAGCTTCTACGCTTCGGTCTGGCATGAACACCTCACCAAGGTTCTGCTCGGCGGCGCCGTCTTCTGGATGCTGGTGGGCAATCTGATCATGTTCAAAATGGTGAACTTCAAGATCTGATCCATGCACGCAAGCAGCATCCTCGGCCTGTTCGGTGACAGCCTGACCGCGACGATGAGACTTCTCATCTTCCTCTCCGCCGGCACGTTTGCCGCCGCGGTGATGATCGGCGTTAGCGCGCGGGAAGCGGTGCGTCGTCGCGCCGCCGGCGTCGGCCTCAACCAGAATTCCTCGGTCGGCCGCCGTTCGCTGCGTTATTCGGGCCTCAAGGCGGCGCGCAAGCTGATCGATTACACGGCAAAGCATTATTCGTCGGCCGACACCAATGATATGAAAATGCTGCGCAGCCGGCTCGTGCAAGCCGGCATCTATAATGCGCACGCGGCGGCTTATTTCTTCATCGCGCGCACGGTCCTGGCGATCGGCGCCGCCGTGGTCTTTTTCTTCGTCCTGCCGCTGTTCCACATGGCCGGCAAATCGTCGTTCTGGCTTTTCGTCATGGCCGGCGGCGTCTGCGGATATTTGATACCGAGCTTCTATCTCGACCGCCGGATCAACGCCAGGCGTCAGGAGCATCGGGCCGGCCTTCCCGATCTCATGGACCTTCTGGTCGTGTGCGCCGACGCCGGGCTTGCCTTCGAAGCTGCGCTCGACCGGGTCGGCCGCGAGCTCGCCGATACCTATCCCTCGCTCGCCGCCAACATCCACATGGCCAATCTCGAAATTCGCGCCGGGCGCACCATGACCGACGCGCTCGAGCATCTCGGCGACCGGCTCAGCCTCGAAGAGGCGCGTGCCTTCGCCGTGCTCATTCAACAGTCGGAGGAACTTGGCTCCAGCATCGGCGATGCGCTGCGCGTCTACAGCGAGGACATGCGCCACAAGCGATTGTCGCGCGCCGAAGAGAAGGCCTACGCCCTGCCGGCCAAGCTCGCGGTGCCGATGATGACCTGCATCTTCCCGGTGCTGTTCGTGGTCATTCTTTGCCCGGTCATCGTGCGGATGGTCACCGGCAATTGGTGAGCGCTTTCTTTTCCCTCCCGTGAGCCACCTGATGCTTTTGTTTGTTCAAGCAGCGGCCGCTTACGCCTTGCGCTTCGATACGAACAGCCGCGCAATCGGAATTTCCTCCATTGGACACACCAAAAACCTACCTCCGCAAGGCTGGCTTCACCGGAGACTTGCGCTCGTCGTCGCGTATGTGCTCTTCAATCCACCGCCGGAAACGCAGCGTCAGCGGATCACGAATAAGGTCCGGTCGGATGAGTAGATAATAGCCTTGCAGCCGCACGTCCGTTGTCAGAAGCTCGACCAAATTGCCACAGTCAATTTCGTCGCCCGCGGTTAAGCGCGATGCCAGTGCTACGCCTTGACCGGCCAGCGCCGCATCGAACCCCAAACTTGCATCCCAAAGCAGTGGCCCGCTTAACGGCTTGGTCAAGACAATCCCCGCCTTTTCGAACCATTCAGTCCATTGCCGTCGGCTCTCTTCATGAATGAGCGGCAGATCGGCCAGCGCGGCAAGAGTCGCGGGTATTCTGTTTTCGAAGGTCCATCGCTTGCTGGCCACGGGAAACATACGCGGCGACACGAGTGGAATGGCATCGGAGGGAGGATCGCCAAATCCTATCATCACGTCGGCCTCGGATTTGGCGAAGTCGGGCGGCCGGTCGATCGCGCGCAGAACGATTTCGGCTCCGGCAAGTGTCTTTTCGATCATCGACAAGCGCGGCGCCAACCAGCGTGTGGCAAGTCCGGGTACCGACCAGATGCGCAGCATGCCTGGTCGCGCCGATGGACGCAGTTCGACCGCAGCAGAAACGATCATTTGCAATGCTTTGGATACGGTGGCGAAAAAAATTTCGCCCTCGCGCGTAAGTTTCACCCCGCGTGGGCCGGAAACCAGTAGCTTCCGTCCTGCCCATGCTTCCAGATTGCTGACATGTCGACTGATGACCGTATGACTGATGCCGATATCGTCCTCGGCCTTGCGCATGCTGCCAGTGCGCGCCGCGGCCTCGAAGGCGCGGACCATCGTTAGCGGCGGCAGACGTCTTGAGTAGGAAAGGGTTCGTCCGCCTCGCTTCCCGGCAGAGCCCTTGCTTTGGAGAACCATGCCATCGCGGCTTCTTTGAGTGCCGAATCTTGTGGCTACTCTAGTGCACCACAGTGGATACATCAAGTTAGTGCCGTCCCAATTGACATTATGAAATTTGCGGTGAGATCATCGTTATTTAGCGGGATGCGGCAACCGTCGTCCGCAAAAAATCAAAGACGGCCCGGTCTTGCCCGCGACAACCTAGCTAGGGAGAGCAAACAATGAAGCGATCGGCTGTCGCCGCAGGAGCACTTGCGGTGGGGGCGGTGCTGGCGCTCGCGAGTTCAGGCGCCTACCCGCAGAGCAAAAAGTGGTACCCGTCTCCAGTCGAAGAGCATAATCCGCCGTTCGATATGAACAGCCCGGTTACGCAGGTCATGTATACGCCGCTTGAGAAAGCGAGCAAGAAATGGAACATCTGCGTTTCATTTCCGCACATGAAGGATGCCTACTGGCTCGCCGTTGACTACGGCGTCTCGCAGGAAGCAAAGGACCTCGGGGTTGCGATGCATCTCGTCGAAGCCGGTGGATACACCAACCTGAGCAAACAAATATCGCAGATCGAAGATTGTGTGTCGCAGGGCGCGGAAGCGGTCGACATCGGTGCGATTTCCTATGACGGCTTGAACGAGACCGTGAAGCGGCTCCACGACAAGGGGATTCCGGTCATCGATCTGGTGAACGGCATGTCGTCCAAGGACATCTCCGCTAAGTCGCTCGTGTCATTCGAGACGATGGGTTACAAGGCCGGCGAATACATCGCCAAACTGCACCCGAAGGGCTCCGCCCCCGTTGAGGTGGCTTGGTTTCCCGGGCCGCCCGGCGCTGGTTGGGTCGAGGCGGGCAACAAGGGCTTCAATAATGCCACCAAAGACAGCGCGATCAAGATCGTTGCCACGAAATACGGAGACACCGGCAAGGAAGTACAGCTAAAGTTGGTCGAGGACGTGTTGCAGGCAAACCC
>JASHRY010000213.1 GCA_030037105.1 Xanthobacteraceae bacterium | reverse complement strand
GGATAGCCCATCGCGGCCGTGCATTTCCAAAATGCGCGTAGCTCGTCATCGTCAAGGATGCGCTTGCGTGATTTCTTAGGACCGATCGCGTCGCGCGGCTTCAACCGATCGCAGGGTGACGACTCCAGACCGTACGTGCCGCGCGCGATCGCCCAGTTGAAAAGCCGGCGCACATAGCCGAGCAGGTTGTGCGCCTGGTACGGCGCGCCGCGGTCAACGGCCGCGTCGATGACGGCCATCACGTCATGCCGCGTGATGTCAGTTATCGGCCGATCGCTCCAAGGTTCAATGAACTCGCGGCGGATGTCGCGCGCGACCTCGGCGCCCTTACGCGTCTGTGACACGTGGCGGGCAATGAACGCCTCAGCGACAGCCGCAAACGAGTTCTCGCGCGCACGTGCCGCAGCCAGCCGGTCGCGTTCCTCGGCATGCTTGGGATCGGTGCCGCGGTGGATCAGCTCGATCCAGTCCCGCGCCCTCTCGCGCGCCGCTTCAAGCGTGATGGCGCCGTACTCCCCGAGCGATCGCCGCGTCGGGTTGTTGCCGCCGGGAAAACGTGCGACCAGGACGAAAGTGCGCTGGCCCTTGTCGGTGACCCGGACGCCGAGCCCCGGCACGACGCCGTCCATCACGTCATATCGCTTGCCCCTTGGGGCTGGCTTGAGCGCCCTGAGTGCACGATCCGTGAGAACCCGCTTTTGCACAGGTTGACCCTCCGATTTGGCCGGGCAACATCCACGAATCCGAGGCCCGGCTTTTCCACCGAACGACTGGCGCGCTTGCGATCTTATTCGCTGGGGCAACGCTAGGGCAACGGAATCGCCGCCCTCGCATGCTCTTGCGTGCGCCGTGATGCACCGCTATGATTATCGCAAGTGGCCGCCCTGGCAAGAAAAATCGCTCCGCCTTGCACCGGGGCGCCCCTGCGTGAACCAAGACAAAAATGCGCTGTTAACCGGTTGGTCGCTGGTTCGAATCCGGCCCGGGGAGCCAACAAATTCAAGAGCTGTACGATTCGACTCGTCGCCCCCGGAAGGGCGGCGAAAGACGCTCGGGCCGCAAACCGTAGCTATGGCCCGGTGCTGAGCGCGCGCACCTTGGACGCGGAGATCGCTTCCGTCGTCTCATCAAGCACGATGCGTTCGACATTATAGCCGACGTTGCGGCCGTAGAAGACGTTGGTGATGTTCGGCAACGGCACCACCACGAAGCGCCCGGCATGGGCCGAAAGCGCGGCCTCAATGCGCTGTTTGACGGCGAAGAACGGCAGCGGATTCTTGCCGTCGGTGCCGTGGGTATCGCGAACCGCGATGCAGACCTGGCCGACCCGCCGCAGACCCTCCTCGATCAGGCGCTGGTGGCCGCCGTGGAACGGTTGATATCGGCCGACGAACAGCGCCGTCGGCTTCTGCGGATCGAACGCCGGCCGCAGCCGCGCCAACGCCTGTTCGGCCCAATATTGCGGCGTGCCCTGCTTCCTGACGCGCAGATCGAACAGCTCCGGCGCAGCAAACATCCGATTGGTGTCCTCGAAGCGACCCGTCTCGATGCGATCGACCCAAATCGTGAAGGCTTCGCCGAAGGCGGCGCGCGTCTCCGCGGTCGGGCAAATGAAATCGGCGATCACGGTGCCGCCGGCTTCGACGACGCGATCGCACATCCAGCCCATGCGGCGCGCATGTTCGACGCGGTCGTCATGGCTGAAGCCGAGATCGCGCGAGAGATTGGCGCGCACCGCGTCGGCATTGAACACCACCGCGTTGAGCAGCGGCGCGAGCGCGTTGGCGAGCGTCGTTTTGCCCGCGCCCGGCAGTCCCATGATGAGTATTTTTCGTTGCACTCGGTAGCTCCCCCGTCTCTGACGCGCAGCTCGTCTTTGCCCGGTCATCTGCGCCGACCGCCGCGCGCAGGAAGCCTGCCCTCGCCACGCGGATCGCACGCATCATCGACACCCTTCGGGCAATCGCAGGCAAACGAATAGCCGCGGCGATGCGATGCGTCAATTTGAAATTTACCGACCGCCAACCATGTTCGGCCATGATCGCGCCCGCATTTCAGCACGGCCGGATCATGGCGTATCTGTTACCGCGGACGCTTTTTGTACTTGTCGCCTGGGCGATAACTTGCATGCTCGTCAAGCAACTTTTGCCTGACGTTGAACCGACGATCTTCGCAGTCGCGGCCGTGTGCTGGGCCGCAGCCGGAAGCGCGTATTTTGCTTATTTGCACAAACTCAAGCGCGACATCGACGCGCTTGAGCGCAATCGGCGCGCCGGCCTCGGCCGCAGCCCGATCTAAGCCATCCTCACACGCTTCGGCGGCAGAGCGGATCAGGCGCCGCCGCCGGCGCGGTTCCAGCCGCGACCGCGATCACCATAGACTTCGAAGCCCGTCGGCGTGACCGCCACCGTATCTTCGAGCTTGATGAAGCCGCGGCGTGGATGCTGCAGCGTGGTTTCGACCGAGATCACCATGCCGGCATTGAGCGGCCGCTGCGCGTCATAGGCATCGTAGGGCACCGGACCCGAATTGGTGAGCCGCGGCGCTTCATGGCTGACGAGTCCCATGCCGTGGGCGAGAAACTCGTAATGATTGTGCAGCTTCGATTGCTTCAAGACCGGCTCGGCCGCGGCATAAATCTCGCCGCCATTGACGCCGGCGCGGATCGGCTTGAACGCGGCCTGTTGGATCGCTTCGACTTCGGCGAGCAGGTCCTTAAGCTCGGCGTCGGGCTCGCCGGCGATGCCCATGCGCGCGAGGTCGCCGATATAGCCGTGATAATTGCCGCCGGAATCGAGCGAGAGCACGTCGCCCTTTTCCCAACGCTGGTCGGAGGGCGCTCGGTTGAGACTCGATCCCGCGGCGATCAGGCAATAATCGAACGTCAATCCGCGCGCCGTTTCCTCGCGGCGTAGCGCCTCGGCCATTTGCGCCTTGGTCGCGCCAGGCCCGTGACCGGCGATGACGGCGAGCATCGAATCGATGACAAGGTCGGAGGCGCGCCGCAGCTTCTCCAGCTCCTCCGGCGTCTTGCGCGCGCGCAGCCGCTCGAGCACGAACAGCGCGTCCTTGAACTCGGCGTCGGGGAACGCCGCGCGCAGCGCATCCGCCGAGGCCGCCGGCAGAAACGAACGCTCGATGCCGATACGCCGGGGCTTCCCAAGTCGGCGGAGATAATCCGCGACGACGCCTATCACGTCGAGCGCGCCCGAGCTTGCGGTGTTGACCTCCGCGACCCAGAACGGTCTCAGCTCGGTCTGATAGCCCTCCATGCGATGGCCGAAATAGCCGGCCTTCTGCGGCGCGCCCTGCAGATAGACGACAACCGGCAGATAGCGGGTAACCCCGATCGCATCCATCGTGTCAAAAAAGAAGGAGCGGTGGCCGCCGAGCAGATATTGGACATTGTGCTTCGAAGTCGCAAGCAGCACATCGATGCCGGCTTCCTCCATCAACCGGTCGAGCCGCGCGGCGTCGAATGGTGCTGCGCTTTGGTGCGTGCTGATGTCGAGCATGATTCGACCTCCTCTCGGCTAGGCCACGCCGACCCTAGCAAATCCGACAATGCCGAGAAACCGGCTTGGATCGCTCTCTCGCGCCGGTCGGAGATCCTGTCGATCGGCGTATCCCGCTAGCCTTGTTTCCAAGGATTTGCTCATTTAGGGTCGCTTCCTTCGGACATGCAACGATGCAAGTTTACAATGGAATCATCGAGGCGATCGGCAACACGCCCTTGATCAAGCTCGAACGCGTATCCGCGGCGACCGGCTGCACCATTCTCGGCAAAGCCGAATTCATGAATCCGGGCCAGTCGGTGAAGGATCGCGCCGCCTTGTTCATCATCGAGGACGCGGTGAAGAAAGGCGCGCTCCGGCCCGGCGGCGTGATCGTCGAGGGGACCGCCGGCAACACCGGCATCGGGCTTGCTCTCGTCGGCAACGCCATGGGATTTCGCAGCGTCATCGTCATTCCCGACACCCAGAGCCAGGAGAAGAAGGATACGCTGCGGCTGTGCGGCGCCGAGCTGGTCGAGGTGCCGGCCGTTCCCTATTCCAATGCCAATAATTACGTGAAGATCTCCGGCCGGCTTGCCGCGCAATTGGCGAAGACCGAAAAGAACGGCGCGATCTGGGCGAACCAGTTCGACAATGTGGCCAACCGCCAGGGTCACATAGAGACGACCGGGCCGGAAATCTGGCGGCAGACCGACGGCAAGGTCGACGGCTTCGTCTGCGCCGTGGGCACCGGCGGCACGCTCGCCGGCGTCGGCATGGCGCTCAAGTCGCGCAACCGTGCGGTGCGCATCGCGCTCGCCGATCCGATGGGCGCCGCGCTCTACAGCTACTACACGACCGGCCAACTGAAATCCGAGGGCTCCTCGATCACCGAGGGCATCGGCCAGGGCCGCATCACCAAAAACCTCGAAAACGCCCCGATCGACGTCGCCTACCAGATTCCCGACGCGGAAGCGGTGGCGATCATCTTCGACCTGCTCGAGCACGAAGGACTCTGCCTCGGCGGCTCCTCCGGCATCAATGTCGCCGGCGCCGTTCGCCTGGCGAAGGACCTCGGTCCCGGGCACATCATCGTCACCATCCTCGCCGATTACGGCACGCGTTATCAATCGAAGCTGTTCAATCCGCAGTTCCTGCGCGAAAAAAAACTTCCGGTTCCGCCCTGGCTCGAGCGCCGCTCCCGCATCGAGGTTCCCTATGTGTGAACATTGCCCGCACACCCGCGTTGTCACGAGATGATTGCCATGCTCAGACCTGAAGATAACGCCACCCCTCCCCCCACGAGTCGCTGGCTCGTTTCGACCGATTGGCTCGCCGAACATTTGCGCGATCGCAACCACGTCGCCGTGGACGGCTCCTATTTCCTGCCGGCGCAACGGCGCGACGCGCACGTCGAATATCGCGACGGCCATATTCCCGGCGCGGTCTTTTTCGACATCGAGGCGATCAGCGATCATTCGACCGACCTGCCGCACATGTTGCCGGGCCCGACGCAATTCGGCGAAGCCGCCGGCAAGCTCGGCATCAGCGAAACCGACACGATCGTCGTTTACGACAGCCTCGGGCTGTACTCGGCGGCGCGCGTGTGGTGGACGTTCCGGCTATTCGGGACGAGGAATGCCTGCATCCTCGATGGCGGACTGCCGAAATGGAAAGCCGAAGGCCGGCCGCTGGAAAAGGGCGAGGCGACGCGGGCGACGAAAAAGTTCAATGCCGAGATGAACGTCGGCGCCGTCGCCACGCTTGCCGACGTGCGTATGGCGCTGGCCAGCGACAGCGCCCAAGTCGTCGACGCCCGCTCGCCCGAGCGCTTCAGCGGCAAGACGCCGGAACCTCGCGCCGGGCTGCGCGCGGGCCACATGCCGCGCTCATTCAACGTACCGTATAGCCGTCTGATCGAAAATGGCCGCCTCCTTCCGCGCGAGCGCATCGCAGTGGCGTTCACGGATGCCGGTGTCGATCTCGACACGCCGATCATCACCTCGTGCGGCTCCGGCGTCACCGCCGCGATTCTCACGCTTGCGCTCGAATCGATCGGCAAAGAACCGAAGGGCCTCTATGACGGCTCATGGGCGGAATGGGGCTCACGCCCTGACCTGCCGGTGGAGCGCAGCTAAGGATTGCGCCCACGCTCGCCGCCCGTTTGGTTCCGCGCTATACTGCAGCAGAATCGCACAGGAGGCGATGATGCTTTTGCTCAAGCCAAGCTGCGAATGCTGCGACCGTGACCTGCCGCCGGAGTCACGCGAGGCGATGATCTGTTCGTTCGAATGCACGTTTTGCCGCAACTGTGTGGAGAACGTACTGAAGGGCCGCTGTCCGAATTGCGGCGGCGAATTTGTTCCGCGGCCGATCAGGCCGCCGGCGGAACTGGTCGCAAATCCCGCTTCGCGCGAGCGCTATTTCAAGCCGGAGGGTTGCGCGGCTGCGGCAGCCGCACGCCAAGCATCGTAGCGTTAAAGCGTTGCCGAGACAGACATGATCTTTCGTCAGCTCTTCGATGCAACGTCCGGCACCTACACCTATCTGTTGGCCAGCCGCCGCGGCGGCGAGGCGCTGATCATCGATCCGGTGCTGGAGCGGGTCGAGCGCTACCTGCAGCTCGTGCGCGAGCTCGACCTCAAGCTGATCAAAGCCGTGGATACGCATCTGCACGCCGATCACGTGACCGGGCTCGGGGCGCTGCGCGACCGCACCCATTGCATCACGGTGATGGGGGAGCAGACCCACGCCGATGTCGTTTCCATGCGCGTGACCGAGGGCGATCGGCTCGCGATCGAGGGAGTATGCCTCGACGTGCTGTACACGCCCGGCCACACCGATGATTCCTATTCGTTCCGGCTCGCCGACCGCGTCTTCACCGGCGACACGCTGCTCATCCGCGGCACCGGCCGCACCGATTTCCAGAACGGCGATCCGCGTGCGCAATATGATTCGATTTTCAACAAACTCATGAAGCTCCCAGATGACACGCTGGTCTTTCCGGCGCACGATTACAAGGGCGACACCGTCTCGACCATCGGCGAGGAGAAATTCTTCAACCCGCGGCTTCAGGTCAAATCGGTCGACGAGTACGTCGATCTGATGAACAATCTAAAATTGCCCAGCCCGAAGATGATGGACGTGGCGGTGCCGGCCAACATGCATGTGGGCCTGCGCCAGGACGACGTCGCGCGCAAGGGCTGGGCCTTGTCGGCCATCGAGGCGATTGCGCTGTACGGCCGGCCGGGCGTGGCGATGGTTGATCTGCGCGAGCAAAGCGAGCGCGAAAAGCACGGAACCATACCCGGATCGCTGCACGCGCCTTATCCGGATTTACCGGGACACATCGCCGCCGGCGGCATGTTGCACGAAATCGCCGCGGCGACCGGCAAGCGGATCGTCTTCTTCTGCGCCTTCGGCGAGCGGTCGGCGATGGCGGTGCAGGCGGCGCAGGACGCCGGCCTCACGACCGCCTGTCACATCGAGGGTGGCATCGCCGCCTGGAGGAAGGCCGACGGACCGCTCGCGCGGCAATAAATTGTCGGCCGCGACCACATGCGGGGCCTCTCCGGCTTTTTATCAAGGGAGGATCAGGCGATGCTTGCACAATACGCCCGTTCGGTCTTGGCCATAGTGTTTGCCGTCTTTGCTTTGCTCTGCGCGGTGTTGCAAACCCGGGCGCAACCGACGCCTGATTATGCGGCGCTCCTGGCAGCACCGGATCGCAGCGCTGCCGATCGGCAGGCCGACAAGCGCCGCGATCCGGTGCCATTTCTGGCTTTCGTCGGCGTACATCCTGGCATGAAGGTGCTCGATATGGGCGCCGGCGGCGGTTACAGCACGGAATTGCTCGCGCGCGCCGTCGTGCCGGGCGGCGTCGTCTACAGCCAAAACCCGCCCGATCTTCCGGACCGACCGAAAACCGCCTTTGAAGCGCGCTTGAAGACGCCGGCAATGAAAGATGTGACAGTCGAGATGCGCCCCTTCGACGACCCTGTGCCGCCGGACCTGCATGACATCGATCTTATTACATTCCTGTTCTTCTACCACGACACGACCTATATGAATGTCGATCGCGCCATGATGAATCGCAAATTGTTCGCAGCGCTCAAGCCCGGGGGTTATTTGGTGGTCGCCGATCACTCGGCCTTGCCGGGACAAGGAACCTCGGTCGGCAAAACCCTGCATCGCATCGAGGAAGGTACCTTGCGCCAAGAAGTCGAAGCGGCCGGATTCCGTTTCGTGGCCGAAGGCAATTTCTGGCGAAGCCCGAACGACACGCACGATTTTCCCAGCTACCGGCCGACCGTGCCGGTCGATAATTTCGTGCTCAAGTTTCAGAAGCCGATGTGAACTTGTTTCCCGTTCCGCGAAACGACGGCGAAAACGGTATCATATCCGTCGGTGTTGCCGGAAATGCGGAAGCCGCAGGCAGGGGCGCTGCGGCTTCCGCTCTCACGTGTCCGCTGCGGGAGGCGAAATTCAGCGGACACTTCTGCAATCGCGGTGGGCTTAGAGTTGTGCGCCCTGATCCTCGTGAATCGAACCACCCGGCGCGCCATTATCTCCATCTTCGCCAAAGCGGCGACCCTCATGTCCGAACCAATGATCGCCGTGGCCGCCGTCGCGTCCGAAACCGTGGCCCTCGCGCCAACCAGGCCCGAAGCCATGCTCCCCGCGCCAACCGCCAAGCCCATCACCCCAACCGTCTCCGCGCTTGGCAAAGTGCATGTGGTGATGATGCGGCCGTAAAAGGCGCGCCAAAATCCTAAACCGCCTCTTCTGGGCGTCGGTGAGGCTCTGATACAACGGAGCGCCCGTCTCGGCGACCCGCTTCAGCGCGGCGCCGCGCCTGGCCAGATTATCGGCCCGGCGCGCCAGCCGAGCGAACGGCGGCGGCGCGGTCGGAGCTTGCTGCTCGGCCGCTTCGCGCGCCTGCAGGCGCGCGATCCGCAACTGCGCCAAGTCGCGCAGCGCCTGCTCGAAGGCCGGCCAGTTCTTCGCCTGATCGGAGGTGAGCTCGAGGCCGGCCTTGAGCGCGGCAATGCGCGCGTCGGTGAACGCGGCGATATCTTCAGCACTCAGCCGGTGTCGATATACAAAGCGCAGCCCACCGTCGCCGTCACCACCCGGCCTACCGAAACGCTGTTGGGCATACACAATCGAAGAGCCGAGGATGGCAAGCGCTGCTGCCGCGGCAACCAAGGACCTGAGCATGTTCTCCTCCTCAGATTGAGGCGCGAGGAGTAAAGAATCCCCGCACCCGCGAGGCAAGTTAAACTTTCGACAGGTTTGCTTTTCTGAAGATTACATCTTGGTAATGTTTAAGCTTGGCATAGTGATATAGGCTACAACGATAGTATAGTTCTTCTTGTTCCTTGCAACACGAACAGATCAATTTCGCTCAATGAAGTATTTGCCGGAGAAACAATCGGGTACGCTCGTGTTGCGGGTTGTCGAAAAAGTTCTTTGGTTCGTTGACCTCGATGATCTGCCCATCATCCATGAAGATCATGCGGTCGGCGACCTGCCGCGCAAAACCCATTTCGTGGGAGACCACGAGCATGGTGATGCCGTCCGCAGCAAGCTCGACCATGGTGTCGAGCACCTCCTTCTTCATCTCCGGATCGAGCGCCGAGGTCGGCTCGTCGAACAGCATGATGTTCGGATTCATGCACAGCGCGCGGGCGATGGCGACGCGCTGCTGCTGGCCGCCGGAGAGCCGCGCGGGATATTTATGCGCCTGGTCCGGTATCTTCACGCGGGCGAGATAGGTCGCGGCCAGCGCCTCGGCCTCGCGCTTGGGCATGTGCCGCACCCAGATCGGCGCCAGCGTGCAGTTCTCGAGCACCGTGAGATGCGGGAACAGATTGAAATGCTGGAACACCATGCCGACGTCGCGACGCACGGCGAGTATGCGCTTGGGGTCCTCGGTCAGCTCGGCGCCGTCGACAACGATGCGGCCGCGCTGCCAATCCTCCAGCCGGTTGATGCAGCGCAACAGCGTCGACTTGCCGCCGCCGGAAGGGCCGCAGATGACGATGCGCTCGCCGCGCGCGACTTTCAGGTTGACGTCGCGCAGCACGTGAAAGTCGCCGTACCATTTGTGCAATCCCGCCACTTCGACCGCCACTTCGGCCTGCGGGACGCCGGCGCCGGGATGGTCCGAACGCTGTTCCATTAGGGTCCCTGTCACCGCCGGTCGGCGCGCGCCAGCCGCGCTTCCACGCTGCGCGCGTAGCGCGACATGCCATAGCAGCAGACGAAATAGAAGAGCGCGGCGACGACGTAGCCGGTGACGGTGGTGGTCGGAGCCGTCCATTTCGGGTCGGCGCGCGCCGCCTCGACGGTGCGCAGGAAATCGAAAATGCCGACGACAAAAACCAGCGTCGTGTCCTTGAACAGCCCGATGAAGGTGTTGACGATGTTCGGCAGCGTCACGCGCAGCGCCTGCGGCAGGATGACGAGCCCCATCATCCGCCAATAGGTGAGGCCGAGCGCGCGCGCGGCTTCGTACTGTCCGCGCGGCACTACGTTGAGGCCGCCGCGCACCACTTCCGCCATGTAAGCCGAAGCGAACAGCGCAACGCCGATCAGTGCGCGCAGGAGCTTGTCCGGCGCCAGCCGGTCGGGGACGAACAGGGGCAGCATGACGCTCGCCATGAACAAGACCGTGATCAGCGGCACGCCGCGGACGAATTCGATGCAGGCGACCGCGAACAGCCTGACGACGGGCATGTCTGAGCGCCGGCCCAATGCGAGCAGGATGCCGAGCGGCAGCGAGAACACCATGCCGATCGCGGCGACGACCACGGTCACGAGGATGCCGCCCCACAGCGCCGTGGGAACGACGGCGAGCCCGATCAACGGGGCGCCGTGAAGCAGCACGAACGATAGAATCGGCAGCGCGATAAAAAAATACCCGGCGCCGAATTCGCGGCGCGGGGCCGACAGCCATGACAGCCAAACAATGCCGAGCGCCAGTGCCAGGAAGAACAGATCGACCCGCCAACGTTCGCCCATAGGATAGGAGCCGTAGACGAAATAGAAGAACCAGGCGCGCACGAAGGCCCAGCAAGCGCCCGGATGCGGTTGCGCGATGGACGCGAGGCAGGCGTCGCGGCCTTCTCCCGACCAGATCGCATCGAGAAACAAGAACCGGATGAGCGGCGGCGCGATCCAGGCAATCGCCAGAATGCAGACGAGCGTGAGCGCGGTATTGGCCGGGCTCGAGAACAGATTGGCGCGCAGCCAGCCGAAAATGCCGGCCCGCGCCGCCGGCGGCGGCAGCTGTTCCGCCGGCGCCCCGCCCACGTGGATCTCTTCGCTGGCGGCGCTCATTGCGGTCAGTGCTCCGCGACCGCGGCCGCCCGCGCATAGAGATTCATCAACAGCGACGTGAACAGGCTGATGGCGAGATAGACCGCCATGGTGATGGCGATCACCTCCACCGCCTGGCCGGTGATGTTCAAGACGCTGCCGGCAAAGACTTGGACGAGATCGGGATAGCCGACGGCGACGGCGAGCGAGGAGTTCTTGATCAGGTTAAGATATTGGCTGGTCAGCGGTGGAACGATGACGCGCATCGCCTGCGGAACCACGACGAGACGCAGCGTCGCGCCGGCGCCCAGACCGAGCGCCTGGGCGGCTTCGGTCTGGCCGGAGGGCACGGCAAGAACGCCGGCGCGCACCACTTCGGCAATGAAGGCGGCCGTATAGACCGTGAGAGCGAGAACGAGCGCGGCGAACTCCGGCAGGATTTCGACGCCGCCCCGGACATTGAAGCGGCCCATTTCCGGAAAGCTGAAAGCGAGCGGGAAGCCGGAGAGCGCGAAGACGAGGAGCGGCAATCCGCAAAGGAGAGCAAGCGTTGGCCAGAGCACGCGCACTTGCCCGCCCATGCGCCGCCGCCGGCGCGCCCACAGCCGCAAAACGATCGCGGCAACGACTCCAACAACGAGCGCGACGAGAACGGCGCCAAACGCCGGGGCGAATTCCGGCCGCGGCAGGAACAGGCCGCGATTGTTGAGGATTCCGCCTCCCGGCAGCGGCACGCTATCGCGCAAGGGCGGCAGCGACTGCAGCACGGCGTTGTACCAGAATAGAAGTTGCAGCAGGAGCGGCACGTTGCGAACGAGCTCCACGTATCCGCCGGCGAGCCGCGCGATGAGCCAATTGCGCGACAGCCGCGCAATGCCGACGACGAAGCCGAGCACCGTCGCGAGC
>JASHRY010000212.1 GCA_030037105.1 Xanthobacteraceae bacterium | reverse complement strand
ATGGCGGGCAAAACCAATGAACCCCTCACAGCCGTTCATTCTGCGGCCTGTGGCGACCACCCTCATGATGATAGCCATCATGCTGTCGGGCATGCTGGCGTTCAGGTTCCTTCCGGTCGCCGCGCTGCCGGAAGTCGACTATCCGACCATCCAGGTGCAGACGTTCTATCCCGGCGCCAGCCCGGAAGTGATGACGTCGTCGATCACTGCTCCGCTCGAGCGGCAACTCGGGCAGATGCCCGGATTGAACCAGATGACGTCGGCGAGTTCCGCCGGCGCGTCGGTGATCACGCTGCAGTTCAGCCTCGATCTCAGCCTCGACGTTGCCGAGCAGGAGGTGCAGGCCGCGATCAACGCCGCAAACAATTTGCTGCCCAGCGACCTGCCCATCCCCCCGGTCTACGCCAAGATCAACCCGGCCGATGCGCCGATCATGACGCTTGCGGTCACCTCGAAAACCCTGTCGCTGATCGAACTCGAGGATCTGAGCGAGACCAGGCTGGCGCAGAAGATTTCGCAACTGAACGGCGTCGGCATGGTCACCGTCAGCGGCGGGCACCGGCCGGCGATGCGCATCCAGTTCAATCCGCAGTCGCTCGCCGCCTACGGCCTGAACATCGACGACGTCCGCACCATCGTCGGCAACTTCAACGTCAATATCCCGAAGGGAAACTTCGACGGACCGGCGCAGGCAACCACGATCAACGCCAACGATCAGCTCACGATCAGCAGCAACGACCCGGCGCAGAGCGCCGCGCAGTTCGGCAATATCGTCATCGCCTACCGCAACGGCAACCCCGTCAGGCTCGCGGACGTGGCAACCGTGATCAGCGGCCCCGAAAACACCAAGCTCAGCGCCTGGGCGAACACCACGCCGGCGATCATCCTCAACGTTCAACGCCAGCCGGGGGCGAACATCATCCAGGTGGTGGACCGCGTCCAAACCCTGCTGCCGCAGATCGTGTCCACGCTGCCGGCGGCCATGGACGTCGCCGTTTTCAGCGACCGCACCGTCACCATCCGCGCCTCGGTCGCCGATGTCGAATTCGAACTCGGCCTCGCGGTCATCCTGGTCGTGGTGGTGATCTTTCTGTTCCTGCGCACGCTTCCCGGCACCCTCATTCCCAGCCTGTCGGTGCCGCTGTCGCTCGTCGGCACGCTGGGTATGATGTATCTCCTCGGCTTCAGCCTCGACAATCTGTCGTTGATGGCGCTGACGATCGCCACCGGCTTCGTGGTCGACGACGCCATCGTCATGATCGAGAACATCGCCCGCTACGTGGAAGGCGGAATGCAGCCGGTCGAGGCCGCGCTCAGAGGCTCGGCGCAGATCGGCTTCACCATCATTTCGCTCACCATCTCGTTGATCGCGGTGCTCATACCGCTGTTGTTCATGGGCGAGGTCGTCGGCCGCCTGTTTCATGAATTCGCCCTCACGCTGGCGACCACGATCGTCATCTCCGCCGTGGTCTCGTTGACCCTGGTGCCGATGATGTGCGCCAAGCTCATTCGCCACCGCCCCGACGCCGAACGCAGCGGCTTCGACCTTCAGGCCGAACGCGTCTTCAAAGCGACCATCGCGCTCTACGGCCGGGCGTTGAATTGGGTGCTGGACCGGCAGCCGCTCACCCTGCTGGTCGCCGTGCTGACGCTGGCGTTCACGCTCCTCCTCTACGTCCTGATCCCGAAGGGATTCTTCCCGGTGCAGGACACCGGGATGATCCAGGGAATCTCGGAAGCCTCGCAGAGCATCTCCTACGAGGCGATGGCGAAACTTCAGAACGAGCTTGCGCAAGCGGTTCTGCGCGATCCGGACGTGGAGAGCCTGAGCTCCTTCATCGGCGTCGACGGCACCAATCAGACGCAGAATACCGGCCGCTTCCTGATCAATCTGAATCCGCATGACCAGCGCCGCCTGACCGCGAGCGAGATCATCCGCCGGATGCAGCGCGAAGTCTCCGGCGTCGTCGGCATCTCGCTTTACCTGCAGCCGGTGCAGGACCTGACCATCGACGCAACGATCAGCCGCGCTCCCTATCATTTCGTGCTCGAGGACGCCAATTCCGCCGAATTCAAAAGCTGGGTGCCGCGCCTGGTGCAGCGGCTCAGTCAATTGCCGCAGCTCACCGACGTCGCCAGCGACATGCAGCAGGAGGGATTGGCGCTCGACATCGTCATCGACCGGGCGACCGCCGCCCGCTTCGGCATCACGCCGGCGACCGTCGATAATGCGCTTTACGACGCGTTCGGGCAGCGCATCATCTCGACCGTCTATACCCAATCGAACCAGTACCGCGTGATCATGGAAGTCGACCCCTCGTTGCAGCGCACGCTCGACGGGTTGTCGATGATCTACTTGCCCTCGTCGTCCTCGTCGACCAATGGGCAAGTGCCGCTTTCGGCCATCGTTCACGTCAACAAGCGCACCGGGCCGCTGTTGATCACGCATTTCGGCCAGTTGCCGGCCACCACCATCTCATTCAACACCGCCCCGGGCGTTTCGCTCGGCGCGGCAGTCGACGCCATTCAGCGCACGGAGAACGAGGTCGGCCTTCCCATCAGCTTCACCACCACATTCCAAGGTACCGCGGCGGCCTTTCAGTCATCGTTGGCCAACGAGGTGTTTCTGATCATCGCCGCCGTGGCGGCGATGTACATCGTGCTCGGCGTCCTTTACGAGAGCTTCATTCATCCGATCACCATTCTGTCGACCTTGCCGTCGGCCGGCGTCGGCGCCCTGCTGTCGTTGATGCTCCTGCACTACGACCTCGACATCATCGCCATCATCGGCATCATCCTTTTGATCGGCATCGTCAAAAAGAACGCGATCATGATGATCGACTTCGCCCTGGAGGCCGAACGCGTCGAGGGCCTGCCGCCGCGCGAAGCGATCTATCAGGCCTGCCTGCTGCGCTTCCGGCCGATCATGATGACGACGATGGCGGCGATTCTCGGCGCGTTGCCGCTGATGCTCGGGACCGGGACCGGCTCCGAGCTGCGCCAACCGCTCGGCATCGCCATCATCGGCGGGCTGATCTTCAGCCAGATGCTGACCTTGTTCACCACCCCGGTCATCTATCTTTATTTCGACCGTCTCGCTCTGCGTCTCACCGGACGGCGGCCGGCCAACCCGCTGGCGCCGCGCGAGCCCGCGGAATGAACATCTCCGCGCCATTCATCGAGCGGCGGGTGGCGACCACGCTGCTCACGGTCGCCATCGCGCTGGCCGGCGTGCTCGGCTTTTCCAAGCTGCCGGTAGCGCCGCTGCCGCAAGTGGATTTTCCCACCATCTCCGTCACCGCGCAGCTTCCCGGCGCCAGTCCGGACACGGTGGCCACCAGCGTCGCCGAGCCGCTCGAGCGCCACCTCGGGCAGATCGCCGACGTGACCGAGATGACGTCGCAAAGCGGCATCGGACAGGCCCGCATCACCCTGCAGTTCGACATCAGCCGCGACATCGACGGCGCCGCGCGCGACGTCCAGGCCGCCATCAACGCCGCCCGCGCCGATCTGCCCTCCAACCTGCCGAGCAACCCCACCTACCGCAAGGTCAATCCGGCCGACGCGCCGATCCTCATCCTGGCGCTGACCTCGAAGACGATGACGCGCGGCCAGATGTACGACGCGGCGAGCAATGTCCTGGCGCAGCGTCTGTCGCAGCTCAGCGGCATCGGCAACGTCATCATCGGCGGCTCGACGCTGCCGGCGGTGCGCGTCGAGCTCAACCCGCAGGCGCTGTACAAATACGGCATCGGCCTCGAAGACGTGCGCGCCGCGCTCGCTTCGGCCAACGCCAACAGCCCCAAGGGCACCATCGAAGACGGCGACCGGCGCTATCAGATCTACACCAACGATCAGGCCAACGTGGCGGCGGATTATGCGCCGCTGGTTATCGCCTACCGCGACGGCGCGGCCGTGCGCCTCTCCGACATCGCCGAAGTTGAGGACTCGGTTCAGGACGTGCGCAATCTCGGCCTGTCCAACGGGCAACCGTCGGTCCTGGTCATCCTGTTCCGCCAGCCCAACGCCAACATCATCGATACCATCGACAACGTGAAGGCCGAATTGCCGCATCTGGAAGCGGCGATGCCGGCCGAAATGAACGTGAAGGTCGCCATCGACCGCAGCGTCACGATCCGCGCTTCGCTGCACGATACGGAAATGACGCTGGTGCTGGCCGTCGTTCTGGTCACCATGGTGGTGTTCCTGTTTCTGCGCAACATCCGCGCCACCGTCATTCCCAGCGTCGCGGTGCCGATCTCGATCTTCGGCACGTTCGGCATCATGTATCTTCTCGGCTACAGTCTGGACCTGCTGTCGTTGATGGCGCTGACCATCTCCACCGGTTTCGTCGTCGACGACGCCATCGTCGTGCTCGAAAACATCTCCCGGCACATGGAAGAAGGAATGCCGCGCATGCAGGCCGCCCTGCGCGGCGCGCGCGAGGTCGGATTCACCGTGCTGTCCATGAGCTTGTCGCTGATCGCGGTATTCACACCGATCTTGCTGATGGGCGGCATTCTCGGCCGGCTGTTCCGCGAATTCACCGTCACTTTGTCGGTTGCGATTCTCATATCGCTGGCGATCTCGCTCACGACCACGCCGATGATGTGCGGTCTTTTCCTGGGAGCGCGGCGGGCGCCGGGCGGGGAGCGCCGTCCGGACCTATTCGAACGGGTGCGGCGCGGCTATGCGCGCACGCTCGCCGTGGCGTTGCGGCACAGCGGCCTGGTGTTGGCGATTTTCTTGTCGACGATCTGCCTGAACGTGGCCCTCTATATCGTCGTGCCCAAAGGCTTCTTTCCGCAGCAGGACACCGGCCGGTTGGTCGGCTCGATGCAGGCCGATCAGAGCATCTCGTTCCAGGCGATGAGTCAAAAGCTGCGGCAGATGGTGAGCATCGTGCGCCAGGATCCCGCGGTGGAGAACGTCGTCGGCTATACCGGCGTCGGCAGCGGCGGCGGCTATGCCCAGATCAACAGAGGCAACGTCTATGTCTCGCTCAAGCCGCTATCGCAGCGCAACATTTCGGTGGACCGGGTGATCGCGCGGCTGCGGCCGAAGCTCGCCAAGGTCGCCGGCGGACGCCTGTACCTGGCCGCGATCCAGGATCTGCGCGCCGGCGGCCGCCAAAGCAACGCGCAGTATCAGTTCACGCTCCAGTCCGAGGACGTGCAGGAACTTTATGCTTGGACGCCGAAGCTCGTCGACGCGCTTGAGCATAATCCCGTGCTGACCGACGTAAGTTCCGATCAGCAGCAGCGCGGGCTCGAGACCTATCTCGACATCGACCGCGACACCGCGGCGCGCCTCGGCATTTCGCCGCTGCAAATCGACAACACGCTGTACGACGCGTTCGGGCAGCGCGAGGTCTCCGTCATCTACAGCGCGATCAACCAGTACCACGTCGTGATGGAGATCGATCCGCGCTACACGCAATATCCCATTTCGCTGCGCGACGTTTACGTGGCCACCTCCGGCGCCACTCCCCCCGGAACTGCGACAACCAATGCCCCGGGGGGAACGGTGACGGCGGCCGCCACCGTCGGAACCGTCGCTACGGCTTCCTCCATGTCGGGCGCGAGCGGATCGGCTGCGACATCAAGCGCAACGACCGCGGCATCCGCCAACGCCGAAGCGGCGCGTAACGCCTACATCAATGCGCTCGCCAATACCGGCCATGGCGCCACGTCCGCCGGCGCCGCAGTCAGCACGGCCCCGGAGACCATGATTCCGCTGGCCACGGTCAGCCATTATCGACCGAGCCACACGCCGCTGTCGGTCAATCACCAGGGATTGTTCGTCGCTTCGACCATATCGTTCAATTTGCAGCCCGGCAGGTCGCTCGGCGAGGCGACGGATGAGATCAACGCCGCCATCGCCCGAATCCGCATGCCCGCCTCGATCCACGGCACGCTCACCGGCACGGCGCAGCTCTTCGAACAATCGCTTGCCAAGGAACCGATCCTGATCGCCGCCGCGATCGCCGCCGTCTATATCGTCCTCGGCGTTCTCTACGAGAGCTACATCCACCCGATCACCATCCTCTCGACGTTGCCGTCGGCCGGCGTGGGGGCGCTTTTGGCTCTGATGGCGGTCCACACCGAATTCGACATCATCGGTCTGATCGGCGTGATCCTGCTCATCGGCATCGTCAAGAAGAACGCCATCATGATGATCGACTTTGCCATCGACGCGAGGCGATCGCGTCATTTGAACTCCTACGATGCCATCTTCGAGGCCTGTCTGCTGCGCTTTCGTCCAATCATGATGACCACTTCGGCCGCAATTCTCGGCGCGATGCCGTTGGCGCTGAGCTTCGGCAACGGCGGCGAGATTCGCCGTCCGCTGGGCATCTCGATTGTCGGCGGGCTGCTGATCAGCCAATTGCTGACCCTCTACACCACGCCCGTTGTCTATCTTTATCTCGACCGACTCAGCGACTGGTCGTTGCGCGTCAGGCAGCGGCTGCTGCCGCGCCGTTTCGCGGCTCCTCCCGCGCCAGCGGAGTGATTATCGGTCCCGATTGCCGTTGGCACCATTTGAATGTCACACCGCGGAGGCGGCTGATCAGTCGTCGCCACGGTTGGGGGGTCTCTGCAGCACCACTTGGGTTACTGGATGCCCGGCCGTCACGGGGCATGACAAGCCGGCCAGTAGCGCGTATGAGCGCAGCGACATGCGGGGAAAACCGATCCGGCTGATGCGAAAGCCCCGGATTTCCCTCATCCGGGGCTACGTATCTTGCGCTTCAATCGTCGTTATTGTTGTTGAATGATTGCGGCTGAGGCGGCATGTAGCCGTGGAACGGACTCACCGGGCTGAAGGGACCCGGTCCCTCGCGCACGTTGAATTGCAGCGTCGGACCGCCCGGGCCGAACGGCTGCGTGCCGTTGCTGAAGCCGTTGACCTGATCGTCGGGATCGGCAAATCTCGAACTGCCGTCCGAATTGGTTGCGCTCTGATTTTCGAACGTGAATGCCCGCGCCGGAGCACCGGCAAAGGAAACCATGGCAATTGCAAGTGCGGCCGCCACCAAACGAAGATGCTTCAAACGAAGCGTCATGATCTCCTCCGTGCCATCGGCTGATCGACGGTGCAGCCCCCGTTGCACACAGCATCCCACGCTTTACCGAAACATGACAAATTTCAGAATAGCATCGCCGGCGGAAGCGGGCAAGCTTTTCCCAAGGCCCGCGACAATGAGGAGCAATCATGCGCAACAAACCGTGTCTCACCTTGGCCGACGTAAAGAAGATGATGGCCGCGTGCGAGGCCGAAGCCGCCAAGAACCATTGGGCGGTCGCGATCTCCATCGTCGACGACGGCGGCTATCTGCTCGGTTTTGAGCGCATGGACGGCGCCGCGGCGGTTTC
>JASHRY010000211.1 GCA_030037105.1 Xanthobacteraceae bacterium | reverse complement strand
TTCATCTCGTAGAGCAGGAAGGCCTTGCCGCAGCCGACATCGAGCACGCTCGATCCGTTAGTCAGGCCGTAGATGTCGATCAGCGCCTGCGCCACCGGCTGCCAGCGCCCCTCGATGAATCTGTAGCCGCCGTAGCCGTAGCGGCGGTCGCCGTCCCAATAGTCGAATTCGTAGTCCTTCGCCCTCACCATGCAATGGATCTTGTCGTCATTCATGCGCCCGAGATAGTCGCGCTGGGTCGCCTTGTGCAGCGGCGTGACGATTTCGAGAAGCCGCCCCATTGTTAATTTGTCCTCGTTCGTCGGAAGCGCCCAATCAACGTACACGCCCTCCCATTGAGAAAAGCTGGTCTCGATTGCTGGGAGAGGCCGCACACGTGCGCCGGTAAGGATTAGATCGATATCCTAGCCGGTCCCCTGCGGCTTGACAAGAAAACCCGATTCCAAACACGGCATCGATGCTGGAGATCGGTTCCTAACTGGCCTGTCAGTCCACGCCCTCGATTTGATGCTCGGCGATCCGCGCACGGATTTGGCCTTTGTCAGGACCAGCATAGTCCACCGTTGGGATCCGGCTATAACGCCGAGGTTGCCGACGGGGGCATCGCTGAAGCCCCGTGAAGGCCGCGGTTGTGACGGCTATGCGGAACGGGCGCAGTACGGCGTCAATACGATCCGCGGCACAACTCGCGTTCGGGCGCGATTGCGTCACACGCGATAGTAATCGCGATACCAGCGCACGAAGCGTTCGACGCCCTGTTCTAAGGATGTCCGTGGTGTGAAATCGATATCGCGGACGAGATCATCGACGTCCGCGTAGGTTGCCGGCACGTCGCCCGGTTGGATGGGAAGGAAATTCTTGATGGCTTTGCGACCGAGGCAGTCTTCCAGGGTCTCGATCAGGTGCAGCAGCTTCTCCGGACGGTGATTGCCGATGTTGTAAAGCCGATAAGGAGCGCTGCTCGATCCGGGGTCGGGAGCCTCGCCGTTCCATGCCGGGTTGGGCGCGGCGACCCGGTCGAGCAGCCGCGCCACGGCTTCGACGATGTCGTCGATATAGGTGAAGTCGCGCTCCATGCGGCCATGGTTGAAGATCGGGATCGGCTCGTTGGCCAGGATCGCGCGCGTAAAAATGAACATGGCCATGTCCGGCCGCCCCCACGGTCCATAGACCGTAAAGAACCGTATTCCGGTTGTCGGCAATCTGAACAGATGGCTATAGCTGTGCGCAAAGAGTTCGTTCGCCTTCTTGCTTGCGCCATAGAGACTCACCGGATGATCGACGTTCTGATGCACCGAAAACGGCATCTTCGTGCTTGCGCCATAGACCGAGCTCGATGACGCATAAACGAGGTGGCGGACGCCATGGTGCCGACAGGCTTCCAGGATGTTGACGAAGCCCGCGATGTTGCTGCGAACATAGGCCTGCGGATTGGTGAGCGAATAGCGTACACCGGCCTGAGCGGCGAGGTTGACCACGACGTCAAACGAAGCATCCGCGAACAGTGCGTTGATTGCGTTTTGATCGACGAGATCAAGCCGGACGAACCTGAAGTCGGTAAAATTCTGCAGTATCTGCAGACGCGCCTCTTTCAGGGAAACATCATAGTAATCGTTGAGATTGTCGAGGCCGACGACGCGCTTGCCCTGCTGCAAAAGCCTCCACACCAAATGGAACCCGATAAACCCCGCTGCTCCGGTCACAAGGATCGTCATGTTCGGCGCCTCAACGCGACCATCCTCCTGCCATCACCATGCATTACCCGGTCTCCTGGTTGGCATAAAATTATTCTAACGTGGGATGCGAGTTTCGGTAAATCTGGGATAGGGACGGCATATTGCGACCTCTGCAAACGGGACAGAACTCGATGGCGGCCGCATCAACTGGCCGCCGGCAGCGAATCGCGCCGATGTCGCGCGGCGGGCACAAGGCCTGCTCGGCGAGGAGCATGTCGCGCCACGATATGAAGAGCTATACTGGAAGGTATTGGCTTTCCTGGCCAGCAGCAGGCGCGACATGGTTAGATGGCTCTGCGCAAGGTCGCCGCTGCCGCGGCCGCGACCGCGGCGGTCCGGAACTTTCTGGAGATTGAAAAAGACGACTCCGTCTTGACGCGCGGTCATGGCCAAAATTCTTTATTTTGTTACTGAGGATTGGTTTTTTGTTTCGCATTTCCTGCCCGTGGCGCGAGTCGCGCGCGAGTGCGGATTCGAGGTTGTCATCGCCACGCGCGTGCGCGCCGACGGCGAGCGGCTCGCCGCCGAAGGATTTCGCGTCGTCGCCGTAACGGGCCGCCGGGGCACTCTCAACGTCGTGCGCGGCGCACGGGATTTCATACAGGCCTTGCGGATAGTCCGAGCCGAACGCGCCGATGTCGTGCACTGTATCGCGCTTCGACCAATCGTGATCGGCGGCCTGGCGGCGAAACTCAGCGGTGCGCCGGGACTCGTGCTGGCGCCGACCGGGCTGGGATATCCGTGGATCGATCGCGGGCTTGCGGCTGGCGTTGTTCGCGCAGTGGTGCGCATGGCGCTCGGTTCATGGCTCCGCGGCCGCCGCACACACTACCTCTTCGAAAATCGCGACGATCCGCGCGAGCTTGGATTCGATCCGGACGATGCCGACATCACGATCGTGGGCGGTTCGGGTGTCGATCCCACAACTATTGCCGGCCCAGCCGAGCTGCCCGGTCCGCCGATAAAAGTTGCGGTTGTGACCCGGATGATCGGGCCCAAGGGCATTGCCGAATCCGTGGAGGCGGTGCGCCGCGCGCGGCAGGCAGGCGCGCCCGTCGAGTTGCACCTCTTCGGCGATCCCGATTCCGCCAATCCGCGGTCCATTCCGGAGACCGTACTCCGCCAATGGTCCCGTGAGGCCGGGATCACGTGGCACGGTCGCGTCACCGACGCGACGCGCGTGTGGCGTGAGCATCACATCGCGATGCTGTTATCTTATCGTGAGGGTCTTCCGCGCACGCTGGTCGAAGCTGCGGCCGCAGGTAGGCCCATTGTGACCACGGACGTTCCTGGATGCCGGGAGGTCGTGCGTGACGGCGAGGAGGGATTCTTGGTTCCGCCACGGGACGCCGCGGCGGCGGCGCGCGCGCTGATGCTGCTTGCGGGCGATCCGGACTTGCGGAGCAGAATGGGGGCGGCGGCCTACGCGCGCTTTCGCCAGCGGTTCACGGTCGAGGCCGTCAAGCAGACGGTCCGAAGCCTTTATTGGTCGCTGCGGTCGGCGGACCGATGATCGCTTGATAACGCTGACCCGGGATTCGGTCCCTCGGCTGTCGTCGCTATGCGCGCCGGCCGAAGGCGATTAGCGGCTATCGCGACGATTGTGCATCGTGTATCAATCCTCATCGATCATTCAAACGTTGCGCGGTCCATCAACGTCGGGACCATGACCAAAGCCATCCTTGGCATCATCGGCGGTTCCGGCATTTACGATCTGCCGGGGTTGACGAATGCACAAAGCAAAACCATCAGCAGTCCCTGGGGAAAGCCGTCGGCGGCCTTGCTCACGGGAGAGATTGCCGGCCTGCCGGTCGTGTTTCTCTCGCGCCACGACAAGGGGCACCGGCTCGCCCCGTCCGACATCAACTATCGCGCCAATATCGATGTACTCAAGCGCGCCGACGTCACCGATCTCGTGTCGCTGTCGGCATGCGGTTCGTTCAAGGAGGAGCTGCCGCCCGGCACCTTCGTGTTGATCGATCAGTTCGTTGATCGCACCTATAGCCGCGCCAATTCATTCTTCGGCGAGGGCTGCGTCGCCCACGTCTCGATGGCGCATCCGGTATCGCCGCGGCTGCGCATCCATATCGCCGAGGCGGCCATGGCCGAGGACATCGCCGTGGTGCGCGACGGCACCTATGTGTGCATCGAAGGACCGCAATTCTCGACATTGGCCGAGAGCCTCACCTATAAGAATCTCGGCTATTCGGTGATCGGCATGACCAACCTGCCGGAAGCCAAGCTCGCCCGCGAGGCCGAGATCTGCTACGCCACCGTCGCCATGGTCACCGATTTCGATTGCTGGCATCCCGACCACGATGCCGTGACCGTGCAGGACGTCATCAAGGTGCTGACGACCAATGCCGACAAGGCCAAGCGCCTGGTCGCGCGGCTCGCCCGCGATTTCCCGCGCGAGCACGAGCCGTGCCCGATCGGCTCGGATCGGGCGCTCGACACCGCCTTGATCACCGCCCCGGAGGCGCGCGATCCGGAGCTCCTGAAGAAGCTCGACGCGGTGGCGGGACGTATACTGCGCGCTGCACATGGCGCAAAGACGTGAAGCCGCCAAAGGCCGCTAAATCTTTGCCGGGTTGCCGGCCGGTCGGTTTTGTGGAAACTTGAGCAAGCATTCAAAGCCACGGAGGCGCGCCGATGGATATCGTTCCGCTCGGTCCGGGCTTCGCGGCCGAGCTGCGTGGCGTGACGCTCGCCGAGATCGCGGCCGACGACGCCGCGTACACGGCGACGCGCGCGGCGTTCGAAGAGCATTCCGTCCTGGTTTTTTGCGGCCAGCAGGTGACAGATGCGACGCAGCTCGCCTTCTCGCGCCGCTTCGGACCGCTCGAAGTGACCAAGGTAGGCTCGCGCGGCACCGGCACCAACCTCGTGATCCTCTCGACCATCGACGAGAACGGCAAGGTCGTGCCGGCTGATCACCGCTTTGCCTTGGGCAACAAAGCGAACCAGCTTTGGCATACCGACAGCACCTTCAAGAAGGTGCCGGCGCTGGCCTCGGTGCTGTCCGCGCGCGTCATTCCGGCGCGCGGCGGCGAGACCGAATATGTCTCGACCCGTCTCGCCTGGGAGCGGCTCGATCCGGCGCTGCGCCGGCGCCTTGAGAATTCCTTCGCCTGGCACGACTATGCCCATTCGCGCGGCAAGATCGCCGCCGACCTTGCGAGCGCCGAGGAGCGCGTGGCGCTGCCGCCGCAATGCTGGCGCATGGCGTGGAAGAACCCGGCGAACGGCCGCAACGCGCTCTACATTGCCTCCCACGCCTATGCCATCGAGGGAATGAAAGAAGACGCGGCGCAAAAGCTCCTCGCCGAGCTGATCGACGCCGCGACGGCGCCGGGGCTCAGCTACCTGCACACTTGGCGCCGGGGCGACGTGGTCATGTGGGATAACCGCGCCACTCTGCATCGCGGCCGACCTTGGCTGCCGCATGAGCCGCGCTGCATGGTGCGCACCACGATTTCGGCGACCGAAGCGGACGGGTTGGAGAGCGTGCGCCCGCCTTCGCGCCAAGCGGCGGAGTGACGGGCGCCGGACTTGCCGGAGCCGGCCGCCGCCGGCCGCCGCGGTGGCCGAGCCGGTCGATCATGAGCCGCTCAGCCGCGCTCGGCCTCGACGAAGAACTCAGCGTTGCCGTCGCCGCCACGGATCGGCGAGGGCATGAGACCGCCGACGCGCCATCCCTGCGACGTGAGAAATGCAGCTATGTCCTCGCAGATGGCGGCGTGGACCGCCGGATCGCGCACGACGCCTTTCTTGATGTTGCGGCGCCCGGTCTCGAATTGCGGCTTGATCAGCGCGACGAGGGAGGCGCGGGCGCTGAGAAGTTTGCCGATCGGCGGCAGCACCAGCTTGAGCGAGATGAAGCTCACATCGACGGCGGCAAAATCCGGCGGCTCGGCAAGGCGCGGCGGATCGAGCGCGCGAATGTCGGTTTCTTCCATCAAGACGAGTTCACGCCGGCCGCGCAGCGACCGATGAAGCTGGTCGTGCCCGACATCGACCGCATAGACGCGGCGGGCACCGCGGCGCAGGAGCACTTGCGTGAAACCGCCGGTCGAGGCGCCGACATCGAGGCAGATGCGACCCGCCACGTCGAGATGAAAATGGTCGAGGGCGGCGGCGAGCTTGACGCCGCCGCGCGACACATAGGGGTGTTCGGACGCGGCCGCGATGGCGGCGACAGTGGAGACCTCCTCCGATGCCTTGCGCACCGGAACGCCGTCTGCAGTCACCAAGCCGGCCGCGATCGCCGCCTGCGCGCGGGCGCGGCTCGCGAACAGGCCGCGCGCCACCAAGAGGCGATCGGCGCGTTGGCGAAGAATCATGGCCGGTGAATGCGAGGCGGCAACCATTCATTCTTCCCTGCTTCACAGGGGAGAATATTTCATCGCGGCTTCACTGCCGCGCGAACTTCACGACGTCGCCGCGTACATTCTGCCCGAGGGCTTCGAACGCCTTGGCGACGATGCCTTTGGCGTCGAGGCCGGCCTTGGCATACATCGCGTTCGGCGAGTCCTGGTCGATGAAGATGTCAGGCAGCACCATGGGGCGGATCTTGAGGCCGCGGTCGAGGACGCCGTGCTCGGCGAGCGTCTGCATCACGTGAGCGCCGAAGCCGCCGATCGCTCCTTCCTCGATCGTGAGCAGCACCTCGTGCTCGCGCGCGAGCCGCAACAGCAGATCGACGTCGAGCGGTTTGGCGAAGCGCGCGTCGGCGACCGTGGTCGACAAGCCGTAGGCCGCGAGCTCTTCGGCCGCCTTGAGGCATTCGCCGAGCCGTGCGCCAAACGACAATATGGCGATCTTGTTGCCTTCGCGGATGACGCGGCCCTTGCCGATCTCGAGCGGATGCCCTTGCTCGGGCATCGTCACGCCGCGGCCTTCGCCACGCGGATAGCGCAGCGCCGAGGGGCGATCGTCGATCGCCACCGCCGTCGCCACCATATG
>JASHRY010000210.1 GCA_030037105.1 Xanthobacteraceae bacterium | reverse complement strand
CCGAACAGCACCTCGTCGGCGAGCGGCTTCTTGATGTGCTCCTGGATCACCCGCGCCATCGGCCGCGCGCCCATCAATTCGTCGTAGCCGTTCGCGATCAGCCATTTCGTGGCCTCGTCGGTCAGCTCGATGGTGACGTCGCGATCGGCGAGCTGCGCCTCGAGCTGGAGCACGAATTTCTCGACCACCATGGCGATGACCTCGGGCGACAGATGCGCAAAGGTGATGATGGCGTCGAGCCGATTGCGGAATTCCGGCGCGAACATGCGGGTGATCGCCTCCATGTCGTCGCCCTCGCGCTTGGTGTGGGTGAAGCCGAAGGCGGCCCGGGCCATGTCGGCGGCACCGGCATTGGTGGTCATGATCAGGATCACGTTGCGGAAATCGACCTGCTTGCCATTGTGGTCGGTGAGCTTGCCGTGGTCCATGATCTGCAAAAGCACGTTGAACAGGTCGGGGTGCGCCTTCTCGATCTCGTCGAGCAGTAATACGCAATGCGGATGCTGGTCGACGCCGTCGGTGAGGAGTCCGCCCTGGTCGAAGCCGACGTAGCCGGGCGGCGCACCGATCAGCCGCGATATGGTATGGCGCTCCATGTATTCCGACATGTCGAAGCGGATCAGTTCGACGCCGAGCGCCGCCGCGAGCTGCCGCGCCACCTCGGTCTTGCCGACGCCGGTCGGGCCCGAGAACAGGTAACAGCCGATCGGCTTCTCCGGCTCGCGCAGGCCGGCGCGGGCGAGCTTGATCGAGGCTGCCAGCGCCTCGATCGCCTTGTCCTGGCCGTAGACCACGCGCTTGAGCGTGGCCTCCAGGTGCTGGAGCACCTCGGCGTCGTCCTTCGACACCGCCTTCGGCGGAATGCGCGCCATGGTGGCGATCGTGGTCTCGATCTCCTTGAGGCCGATGGTCCGCTTGCGCCGGCTCTCCGGCAGCAGCATCTGTGCCGCGCCCGATTCGTCGATCACGTCGATCGCCTTGTCCGGCAGCTTGCGGTCATGGATGTAGCGCGAGGACAACTCGACCGCCGCCTTGATGGCGTCGTTGGTGTATCTGAGCTTGTGATAATCCTCGAAATAGGGCTTGAGCCCCTTGAGGATTTCGATCGCGTCGGGGACCGTCGGCTCGTTGACGTCGATCTTCTGGAACCGGCGCACCAGCGCCCGATCCTTCTCGAAATACTGCCGGTACTCCTTGTAGGTGGTGGAACCGATGCAGCGCACGGTGCCGGACGCCAAAGCGGGCTTGAGCAGATTCGAGGCGTCCATGGCACCGCCGGAAGTGGCGCCAGCGCCGATCACGGTGTGGATCTCGTCGATGAACAGGATGGCACCGGGATAGGCCTCGAGCTCCTTGATGACCTGCTTGAGCCGCTCCTCGAAATCGCCGCGATAGCGGGTGCCGGCAAGGAGCGTGCCCATATCGAGGGCGAACACGGTGGCATTGCGCAGCACGTCCGGCACCTCGCCGTGGACGATGCGCCGCGCCAATCCCTCCGCGATCGCGGTCTTGCCGACGCCGGCGTCGCCGACGAACAGCGGATTGTTCTTCTGCCGCCGGCACAGGACCTGAATGGTGCGGCTGATCTCGGCCTCGCGGCCGATCAGCGGGTCGATCTTGCCTTCGCGCGCTTTCTTGTTGAGGTTGATGCAATAAGCGTCGAGCGCGTCGCCTTTCTTCTTCGGCTCGTCGCCGTTCTTGGTATCGGCATCCTCGTCGGCGCCGCGCACCGGTCGCGCTTCCGACATGCCCGGCCGCTTGGCGATGCCGTGGCTGATGTAGTTGACCGCATCGTACCGCGTCATGTCCTGCTCCTGCAGGAAGTAGGCGGCGTGGCTCTCGCGTTCGGCGAAGATCGCGACCAGGACGTTGGCGCCCGTGACCTCCTCCCGGCCCGACGACTGGACATGGATCACGGCGCGCTGGATGACGCGCTGAAAGCCGGCGGTGGGCTTGGAATCCTCGGCCCCGTCGGTGACGAGGTTGTCGAGCTCCGATTCGAGGTAGGCGACGAGGCTGCGGCGCAGCTTGTCCAAATCCACGTTGCAGGCGCGCATGACCGCCGCGGCGTCCTGATCTTCGATCAGCGCCAGCAGCAGGTGCTCCAGCGTGGCGTATTCGTGATGGCGCTCATTGGCGAGCGCGAGCGCCCGGTGGAGCGATTGTTCGAGGCTGCGCGAGAAGGTTGGCATTTCAAGGTCTCTTCATTGGTACCGGCGGTCCTCCCGGACTCAATTCTTCTCCATGATACACTGTAAAGGATGCTGATGTTTGCGGGCAAAGTCCATGACCTGCGTCACTTTTGTTTCCGCCACCTCATAGGTAAAAACTCCGCATTCACCGATCCCGTGCTGGTGCACGTGCATCATGATCCGGTGTGCCGATTCGTGATCCTTGTTGAAGAAGCGCTCGAGCACGTGGACCACAAACTCCATCGGCGTGTAGTCGTCGTTGAGCAGCAGGACGCGGTAGAGGTTCGGCCGCTTGGTTTGCGGCCGCGTCTTGGTGATGACCGCTGTCCCCGGCCCGCTGTTGTCGCCTTTGCGCTTGCGGTCGTCATCCGCCAGGCGGACCGGCACCTTGACGTTGTCATTTTCCGACATTGGTTGGTCTATCGTCCAGACTTGCCCGATCGATCGTCCGCGGGCGCGCCCCTGGAAAGCTTTCGCCACCGGTAGCTGCCAAAAGACTATCATAGATTTACACCGCTTCACGTTCCAGATCGATAACGCAGAGCACAATCGCAAAACTGCGCGCCCTGCCTCCGCGTTCCGCTTCACCGTCGCGCGTCATGCCCCCGGAAAGCGTGCGGACGGTCAAGCTTGGCCCGCCCATGGCCGTTCGGATTGGTTGCAGGGGACCGACTCGGATATTCATCGCGTCAGGGCGACCGGAGACAATTATGGCTGAGCCCGCACGCCGAGCAAAACTCACGCACGTCCTGGAGCAGGATTTCGTGCCGGATTACGACGCCCAGAATATGCCGTCGGCCGACAAGCGAGCGGCTTATGCGCTCGAACACGTCGCCTTCCGGGTCGGGCGCATCGAGCAAAACCTTGCCCGGATCGCCGCCGTCCTCGAATCGATTCTGCCGAAAACGTGAGGCAAGCGAGCACGCCCTTCGCGCGCAGCGCCGGAGCAGAAGTCCGAGCCTTATCTCGGTCTCGCGGCCTTTAGGTTGCCGACGCCATCACTTCATTGCCGATACCTTGGCAACCACGCCCTCGAATGGCTTGTAGGCCTCCTTGGCGAGATCGACGTAAAGCTCCCCAAGCTTGGTCGCTTCGGCAACGAAATCTTGGTACGACGATTTCAGGTATTCGCCCTGCACTTCCATGGCCTTTTCCAAGCTCTTTGCGCCCATGAGCTGCTCCCATGCGGCAGCGGAGCCCTCGAACGACTTCTTCGAGTAATCCGCAACCTCGACGGCGAGGGCCTGCGCATTCTTCGCCCACGCGCCGAAGGAATTTATCGCCATGTCCATGCCGTCTTTGCCAAGCTTGTGCATCTCATCGGTGGTCATGATGGTCCTTTCACAGTCCGCACTGTCTGTATGTCTGTAAATGGGATTATTCCGTTCCGGCCATTTGCCTTGAAAAGGCCTTTTCGGCCGCTAATCATTCTTATAGTGCATCGCACAAAAACTGCAACGGCGATCGGCTCATGCATCATTCGGTGCATAATTCAGCCAAAGCGTGTGAGGGGACTTAACCCTTTCGCAACTGCGTTCCCTTAACGTGCTTGACTGTGTCGTTCATGTAACGGCCGTCGTCGAGGGACAATGCCTTCTCATCGGGCGACCGGAGCGGGCCGGTCGCATACGGAAAGCATCGTCGCCAAGGGATAGACAGGGACGGGGCTCCCACCGGGCTCCGTGCGCGTACAGGGACGGGGTACGTAATGGCATGGGTGGGTTCTGGGGCCCGACGCGGGCTCCGGTGTTGCGTCTTGGGTCTTGCTGCCGCCGCGACCGGCCTCATTGTCACCGGCGATACGGCGGTCGCGCGGCATCGTCATCGCCTGCATGCGCATTTGGCGCGCCACGTGTGGCACGTTCATCGTCACACTTACGCGGGTCGTTATTCGCCGCCGTTTGCCTCGATCGTGGTCGACGGCAACACCGGTGCGGTGTTGCAGGCGTCCAACGCCGATGCTTTGCGCCATCCGGCTTCACTGACCAAGATCATGACGCTCTACCTGCTGTTCGAGCGGCTCGACGCCGGTACGATCAAGCTCGATACGCCGCTCAAAGTCTCCCGCCATGCGAGCGAGCAGGCGCCCTCGAAGCTCGGCCTCAAGCCCGGCCAGACCATTTCGGTCGAGGATGCAATCAAGGCGGTGGTCACGAGGTCGGCGAACGACGTTGCCGTGGCGATCGCTGAAAATCTCGCCGGCGACGAGGATATGTTTGCCAAGCTCATGACGCAGAAGGCCCATGCGCTGGGCATGACCCGCACGAGCTATGTCAACGCGTCCGGCCTGCCGGATGACGATCAGGTCACCACCGCGCGCGATTTGGCGCTGCTCGGGCGCGCGCTCGAGGAGCGATTCCCGCGCTATTACAAGTATTTCTCCATGCCGGCATTCGTCTATCACGGCGTGAGGATACGCAACCACGACCACCTGCTCGGAGCGGTCCGCGGTGTCGACGGCATCAAAACGGGATATATCCGCGCATCCGGCTTTAATCTCGTCACTTCGGTTCATCGCGACGGACACTACATCATCGGCGTCGTGCTCGGCGGCCGTTCGGCCTTCGAGCGCGACGCGTATATGCGCGACCTGATCAACGCGCATATCAAGGAGGCGTCGCTCAGGCGCACGACGCCGGTTGTCGCGGAGGCCGCCGAACAATCCGGCGAACTGCAACCGGTCGCCTTTGCCAAGGCGCCGCTGGCATCCCACGCCGACCAGGCGCCGACGCCAAAAAAGGATGCGCGCGCGACCGTCGGCTCCAGTGACCCGATCCGACCGGTCCCAGTGAGGACGATCTCCTATCGCACGGCGCCGGTGCAGCCAGCCTCGCTCGCGCCGATGCCCGCGCTGGTGCCGGTCGCCTCCCCCTCGTCTTCGGCGGCGGCCCGCGCGAATCCGGAAACGCAATCGCCCGATGAGCCGCACACCGTCGTGGTCGCGTCGGCAGAGCCCGCAGCGGTGGCCGCCGCGAAAGAGGCCGAACCGGCCAGGGCTGAACTCGCAAAGGCCGAACCGGCTGCGCCGCATGCTCATATGCATGGCGGATGGGTGATCCAGATCGGAGCCTTTGACGCCGAGGAGGAGGCCGAACAGCATCTGAGCGCAGCACAACTCAAGGCGCACGGCATGCTGGCAGCGGCGGATCCGTTCACCGAGCGTGTCATGAAGGGCGACAAGACCTTCTACCGCGCGCGCTTCGCTGGGTTCGACAAGGCGACGGCGGAAGCCGCCTGCCGGCAGCTTAAGCGTAACGACGTCGACTGCTTGGCACTGAAAAACTAGAGCGCGATCCGGAAAAGTGGGAACCGGTTTTCCGAAGAAATAATGCTCCACCAAGAAGTCCCGGCCGAGCGGGGCGCCGAACGAGACGTCATTCGCGGATGGGAAGCCGACGCGGGGATTGTTGTGAGGACCTCAGCGATGGCGCCGAAGCAGAACGTCCTTGGCTTCATTGACGCGGGCCGCAAGGTACGTCGACCCCCCTTGGTCGGGATGCAGTTTCTTCATGAGAGACCGGTGGGCGCGGCCGATCTCCTGCGCGCTCGCCCCGGGCTGAAGGCCAAGGATCTGATAGGCTTCCTCTTCAGTCATTTTGCCGCGGGGCGCCGCGCCACCGTTCCCCGCTGCCGCATCACGCTCCGCGTGCTCACGCCAGCGGGGCTCCCGGCGGTCAAGATACGCCATCAATAGTTGGCGGCTGTCGGCGTCGATCTCGCCAAGGAGTCCGACGAGGGTCGGCGGGTCGAGCGCATCGAGTGCGACATCCGCATATCGTCCGGCGAGAATGCGCCCGCGCATCGCCCCGCTGTCGTGGTCAAGCTCCATTTCGAGGAAGGCCGAGCGCACGCGCGAGATTTGGCCCGGACTTTTCTGCGTGCGCCCGCCGAATGTTGCGGGCCACAGGGAAATCCAGCCGAGCAGGCCGAGGCCGACGGCGCCGACCGGGACGGCAACCCCGATCTCGCCGCGAAAAAGCAGGAAGGCGGCGAGGATCAGCGCGGCGCCGCCGCCCAAGAGGCGCAGGACGCGCGCGACCTGCCTGGGATCGGCCTTGGAGAAGGCAGCGGCGGCCCAGAGCAGGAGGATGAGGACGACGCCGCCGAGAAGAAGTTCGGGCATGATTACTTGAGCTGCTCGATCAGCCTGTGCGCGCCGGGCGCGTGCCGCGCGTTGAGATCGGCAAGCGCTTTCATGCCGCCAGCGGCATAGGCCGCAGCCGCCCGCAGCAATTCCCCGAGTTCGTGCGCGGCGCCGGGCGCGAAGCGGCAATAGGCTCCGCGCGAGAGCCGGGCGATCTCGCGGAAGGCCTGCTCGCACACCGGATCATAGCCCTCCTGAAATATGA
>JASHRY010000209.1 GCA_030037105.1 Xanthobacteraceae bacterium | reverse complement strand
GCCGGCGGGCGATAGCGCACCAGCCGCCCGATCGAGGGCGCAAAGGCGCGGTAGGGATCCTCGGCATAGATGCGGCTCTCGACCGCCCAGCCGTCGAGTCTCACGTCGGCCTGCTTGAGCGCGAGCGGCTCGCCGGCGGCGATAAGGATCATCTGCTCGACGAGGTCGATGCCGGTCACCAGCTCCGTCACCGGATGCTCGACCTGCAGCCGCGTGTTCATCTCCAGAAAATAAAAGCTGCGGTCCTGGCCGGCGACGAATTCGACCGTGCCGGCGCTGTCGTAACCGACCGCCTTGGCGAGCGCGACCGCCTGCGCGCCCATTTTGGCGCGCGTCTCGGCATCAAGAAGCGGGCTCGGCGCTTCCTCGATGACTTTCTGATTGCGGCGCTGGATCGAGCATTCGCGCTCGCCGAGATGGATGACGTGGCCGTGCTTGTCGCCCAGGACCTGAATCTCGACATGGCGCGGATCGGCGATGAATTTCTCGATGAACACGCGGTCGTCGCCGAAGCTCGACTTCGCCTCGGAACGGGCACGGGCAAGGCCGTCGGCGAGTTCGGCTGGGCCATGGGCGATGCGCATGCCCTTGCCGCCGCCACCCGCCGTGGCCTTGATCATGACCGGATAGCCGATCTCGTCCGCGATCCGCGCCGCGGCCCGGTCGTCCTCGACCACGCCGAGGTGGCCCGGCACGGTCGCGACCTTGGCGGCGGCCGCCATGCGCTTGCTTTCAATCTTGTCGCCCATGGCGGCGATCGCCTTGGCGTTTGGGCCGATGAACACGATGCCGGCCGCGACAAGGGCGCGCGCGAACGCTTCCCGCTCGGAGAGGAAGCCGTAACCCGGATGCACCGCCTCGGCGCCGCTCGCTTTGCAGGCGGCAACGATGGCGTCGATGACGAGGTAACTCTGCGCGGCCGGCGGCGGACCGATCCGCACCGCGTTATCGGCCATGTCGACGTGGAGGGCATCGCGGTCGGCGTCCGAATAGACCGCGACGGTCTCGATGCCCATGCGGCGGGCGGTCTTGATGATCCGGCAGGCGATCTCGCCGCGATTGGCAATCAGGATTCGCTTGAACATCCCAGTATGAATCCCGCGAGCCGGCCGCTCCGCTTTGCGGCGTCGGCGCCACGAAGTCAACAATCCACTGGACAAAACATGCTTTAACGCCGCAGCAGCAATATGAGGACGAGGGCGAGCGCGAGGAGCGCGGCCACGCCCTGCCAGAACCGGAGCGGGGCCCGTTCGTAGAGCGTCTGCGGCCGGCGGACCGTCGGCGGGCCGCGCGCCGGTCCGGTCTCCATCTCCACGGCGAATTCGTTCATGTCGCGGAAACGCTCGCCGGGATCGACGGCGATGGCGCGCGCGAGCACGCCCTCGAGCCAGGCCGGCAGGTCCGGCCGCAGGGTGGACAGCGGCGTCGGCCGGTCGCGACGCGGACGGCTGGTAGCGTCAGGATTGCCGTAGGGGAACTCGCCGGTGAAGGCGCGGAACATGGTGACGCCAAGGGCATAAATATCGGTCGCCTCGTTGCCCGGCTCGCCGGCGAACATTTCCGGCGCCATATAGGCCGCGGTGCCCGGAACGTCTTCAGGCGGAAAATCCTCCAGCCCGGGCACGCGCACCACGCCGAGATCGATCAGCTTGAGCGATCCGTCGCTTTCGAGAATGACGTTATCCGGCTTGATGTCGCGATGGATGATGCCGGCGCGGTGGAGCGCCGCTGCGCCGCGGGCCAATTTGATCGCAATATTGCGGCCTTCCTCCAGGCCAAGCAATGGGCGACGTGCAAGCCGCGTCGCCAGAAGCTCGCCGGGATAAAGCGGCATGACCGTGTACAGGCAGGTCTGTCGCCCGGGCGGCAGCGCGATGGTGCGACCGACCCACGGGCTGTGCACGCGCGCGCCCACCCACGCCTCGCGGACGAACGCCGCGCGATAAGTGGCCGCGGCCGCGACCTGGGGCTTGGGAAACTTCAACACCACTTCGCCGCCTTCGACCTCGTCTATCGCGCCGAACAAGCGGGTATATCGGCCGTCGGACACCAGCACCTTGAGCAGAAAGCCATCGACCGTCTGGCCGTCGATCGGCACCGGGATGAGCGGCAGTTGCATGACGGCGGCGCCGATATCGGCCGATTCCGCGGTTGGCAGATCGACAATATCGACAACCAAAGCCGTGCAATTGTCTGTGCTTCCCGATTCGAGCGCGGCGGCAACGAGTGCGCGGGCGGAATCCTCGGATGCGGAGCGCTCGCGCAGGATCTCGGCGATGGTCTCGGCGGAAAGGAAGGCATGCACGCCGTCGCTGCACAGAAGAAAGCGGTCATGCAACGCCACCGGCTGCGTGGCGTAATCGAGCCGCACTTCCGTCTCCACGCCCAGCGCCCGGTTGAGGATATTCGAGCGACCGCCTGCACTCTCCCGGACATGATCGATCGTCAGGCAGGTGAGGCGGTCGCCGCCCAATCGATAAGCGCGCGTGTCGCCGACGTGCAGCACATGCGCGAGGCGCCCGCGCAGCACCAGCGCGGTGAAGGTGCATCCCATCCCCATGAGCTTCGCGTCGCGCTGACCTTGGAAATGGATCCAGCCGTTGAGCGCATTGAGGACATTCGCCGCCGCGCGCCGCACTTCCATGGTCTCGGGAAGGTCGCAAAATCCATCGAGAAACCCGCGCACCGCGGTCTCGGCGGCGACGCGCCCGCCCTTGGCGCCGCCGATCCCATCGGCGACCGCCGCCACAATGTCCCGGCGCGGCTGCGGCAGCTCCATGCCGAAAACCGCGCCGGCGAAATCCTCGTTGCTTTTGCGTGGTCCGGTCTCCGAGGCGAATCCTACGCTGGCCTTGACGCCGGAGAGCCGCTCAGCCATCGGCGCTGCCCTGATTTCCGGCGGGCCAGCCAATGCGGCGTATCATCAGGCGGTGGCGGCGCGGACCTATCGCCTCTTGTCCGTCTCCCGCTTGCAGGAGAGAAAAACGAGAGGAATCAGCTTCAATTCTCCAGCTTGCAACGGTCATAGAGAAAATTGCCACCGGTCGCCGACGCGAGGACGACCGTAAGATTTCCGGATTTGCGATCAAGCGTATAATTCCAGCCATTGGTCGCGTCACGCCACGAAATCGCGCCGTCGCTCATGCGCGCCGGATTGGAATCAACGGTGCCGCGATCGTAGTCGATCCTGATCTGCCAGCTCGCCCCACTGACCGGATTCACGCAAGTGATCGCGGTCTCGCCGTGCCGCGCTTCGGCATGGACGAAGCGGACGGTCATGCCGAGGGCCACCGCGATGATTCCCGTCGCCAATGGCCGAGCGGAGATCTCTGATCGCATCAATCTGCCTGCCTGCTTTATAAGCAAATTGCAGATTTTCTCATCATCCCGGCTCGACTGCGCGGCGGACTTCGGGAAAAAGCACCTTCGGTTGGGTGGCATAGTTTTTGCGATCTTTCAATCGATCGCTCGTGTGCCGATCGTTGCACGGAGATCGTTTGGGGGAAGCTCATGCCACTCGTACCATCACCACAATGGCTGGATACCGGCGATAACGCTTGGCAACTGGCGGCGGCAACTTTCGTCGGCCTGCAAAGCATACCCGGGCTGACCGTTCTCTACGGCGGCATCGTCAAGAAGAAGTGGGCGATCAACTCCGCCTTCATGTCGATGTATGCCTTCGCGTCGGTGCTCGTCGTCTGGGTGCTGTTCGATTACAACATGGCGTTCGGGCGGCAATTATGGCCCTTCCTCGGCACGCCGGCCTTGGCGACCTCGGCGCTCTTCACCACCGGCCAAGCGATAATTCCGGCCGCGGCGGCGGGCATGCCGCCGCTCGCCTTCCCAATGGCGACGCTCATATTCTTCCAGTTTGTGTTCGCCGCGATCACGGTCATCATCCTCGGCGGTTCTCTGCTCGGTCGCATGAATTTCACGGCGTGGATGATCTTCTGCCCGGTGTGGATGACGATCGTCTATACGGTGGGTGCGTTCAGCCTGTGGGGCGGCGGCTGGCTCGCCAGCATGGGCGTTGCGGACTTTTCCGGCGGCTATGTCATCCATCTCGCCGCCGGAACTTCCGGATTCGTCGCCGCGGCGGTGATCGGCCCGCGGCTTCAGGCCGACCGCGACCAATTCCCGCCCAACAGCTTGTTGGTCACGCTGGTCGGCGCCGGAATCCTCTGGCTGGGTTGGAACGGCTTCAACGGCGGCGACCCTTATTTCGCCAACGCCGACGCCGGCGCCGCGGTGCTCAACACCAACGTCGCCACCGCGGTGGCGCTTCTGGTGTGGACGCTGATGGACAAGCTCGCCTACGGCAAGCCGTCCGTGCTCGGCGCGGTCAACGGCATGATCGCCGGCCTGGTGGCGATCACTCCCGGCGCCGGTTACGTGGACGCGATCGGCGCGATCATCATCGGCATTTGCGCCGGGATCATTCCCTGGCTGAGCATGAACAAGCTGCAAAAGACCAAGCTCATCAGCAAGGTCGACGACACGCTGAGCGTGGCCTCGACCCACGGCGTGGCGGGTCTGATGGGCGGCTTGCTGGTCGGCATATTGGCCAATCCGGGCATGCTGCAATATATCGGCACCGACAAGGAGGCGCCTGGCGTGAGCGTGACCGGCTGGCTCTACGGCAATGCCGGCCAGCTTCTGCTGCAGGCGGAAGGCGCGGCGTTCATCATCGTGTTCAACGCGATCGCGACTTTCATCATCCTCAAGGTAATCGGGCTCATCGTGCCGTTGCGCATGGACGATGCCACCTTGAAAGTGGGCGACGACGCGGTTCACGGCGAGACCGCCTACGCGATCGGCGCAGAGGGCGAGTAATCGGCCGCGCTCAGCTCGCGTTCGGTTGCGGGCAGTGATGGCGCTCGCACGTGAAAGTCGGCGCCACCATATCCTGTCGGCGGCCCCCAGACGGCCCCGCGTTCCACGGGCCACCCCTTTTCATCTGTTCGGCGGGGATGGCGTGTGACATGTGATCGTCACACCAGCGCCACCTATTATCTGCAAAGCGCCGTTGGTCCGCTCCGGGAGCCTGCCATGCGTCTGCCGCTTCTCATCGCTACAGCGATCCCGACAGCCATCCTGGCGTCGGCGACCTGCGCGCAGGCGCCGGCGCGGCAGCCGCACAACGTGGTGCTGTTCGTCGCCGACGGCCTGCGCGCGCGCATGGTGGATGACTCGACCGCCCCGACCATGGCGGCGATCGCGCGCGACGGCGTGAGCCTGCGCAACGGCCACGCGCTGTTTCCCACTTTCACCACCGCGAACGCGTCGGCCATGGCGACCGGCCATATGCTCGGCGACACCGGCGACTACTCGAATACGATCTACGCCGGCTTCGAGGTTCCGAGCGCCGGCAACAGCCCGACGCCGTTCCTGGAAAGCGACCCGGTGCTCGGCGAGCTCGACGCGCATTTTTCCGGCGACTATCTCGACGAAGCCGCAATCCTGAAGCTCGCCCGCGACAAGGGCTACAGCACGGCGGCAATCGGCAAGATCGGGCCGACGCTCCTGTTCGATCATACCGTGCGCGGCGGCGGGCGGACGATCATCATCGACGATGCGACCGGCAGCCCCAAGGGCATTCCGCTGTCGCCGGAAATGATCGGGCGGCTCAAGGCCGCGGACCTGCCGCCGCGCGCGCCCGCGCGCGGCGGCAACGGAAATTTCGCCGGCACGCTGAGCGCCAATGTCGCGCAGCAGGATTACTTTGCGGCGGTGACGACGCGGGCGATCCTGCCGCTGTTCAAGGAACGTAACCGACCGTTCGTCCTGGTGTTCTGGTCGCGCGATCCCGACGGCACCCAGCACTATCAGGCCGACAGCTTGAACCGGCTCGTGCCGGGCATCAACGGCCCGACCTCGCTCGCCGCGATCCGCAATGCGGATGACGATCTGGCGCGCATCCGCGCGGCCCTCGGCGGACTCGGGCTCCTCGACACGACCGATATCATCGTCGTAGCCGACCACGGCTTTTCGACGATTTCCAAGCAAAGCCGGACAAGTTCGACGGTGAAAACCCGTTTCGCCGACACCCCGCAAGGGCAATTGCCCGTCGGCTTCGTCGCGCTCGACCTCGCCCGCGCGCTGAAGGAACCGCTGATCGATCCCGACGACAATGACAAGACGATAGCGGACGGCCAGCATCCCAAACACGGCAACGGCCTCATCGGCGGCGACAAGGCCGCGCCCAGGCTGGTGGCGGCCGCCAACGGCGGATCGGACCTCATCTATCTGCCTGACGGCGACAAAAACCTAGCGAAGCAGGTGATCGATGTCCTGCTCGCGCAGGACTATGTCAGCGGCATTTTCGTCGATTCGAAACTCGGCAAGTTTCCCGGCACGCTCGCCCTCGACGACGTGGCGCTCGAAGGCGCCGCGGTCACGCCGCATCCGGCGATCGTTATCAGCTTCCGCTCCTTCGACACGGTGTGCGGAGAGCCGGTGCGCTGCGCGGTCGAAGTCGCCGATACCCGCCTGCAGCAGGGTCAGGGCATGCACGGCTCATTCAGCCGCGCCGACACCTGGAATTTCATGGCCATTGAGGGGCCGGATTTCAAATCGCATTTCGTCGATCCGGCGCCAGCGAGCAACGCCGACGTCGGCCAAACGATCGCGCAATTGCTGGGGCTCGACATTGGCGACAAGGGCAAGCTCGTCGGCCGCGTGCTCGCCGAGGCGCTGCCGAATGGCGCGCTGCCGAAGGTGAACGGATGCGTTGTCATGTCGGAACCCGCGCCCAACGGGCTTGCCACCGTCGTCGACGTGCAGATGGTCGGGAGCACGCGCTATTTCGACGCTGCGGGATTCCCCGGACGGACCGTCGGCCTCTCCGACGACGCGCCTCGCTGCGCGACGCCGTAAGCGCGGCGCGATTACATGCGCACAAGGCCGCGGCCGAAGCGGCGCCCCTCGGCGATGATCCAATCGAGAACGGCGGCGTCGGCATCATCGAATCGGGCCGGAAGGCGCGCCGCCCGTTTGCCCGGCGCTGCCAACACGATCTGCGAATGGGCGATCACCGCGGCGAACGTCTCGGGATCGATATGGCGGTTCTGGGCGAAGTTCATCGGCGCCTCCCGCGCACTTTGCCAACGGCGGCGCTCGCGCGCGGTTCCATCACGGTCTTCCCGCTCGGTCCTGTGATTCAAGGTGCCGGAGAATTGGACTCCGAGGCAGGCCACTGAAAGGCGATCATGGGGCAAAGTCGGGGCACGAGGCGTTTATCTCCCCTCGATCATCGGCGGTCGAAACGCGCTCCCGCCGGAGCTTGCCAAGCTGCGCAGGGCGCCCGGCAAGTTCTCAGAAAAATTTTCCATGCGTGGCAATCCCGACGGTTCAATTCTTCTTAGATTTCGGCTGAATTCGAACGAATAATGCTCAGTAAAGACCTAGTATTGCCGCCCCGCGGGAGTTATGTAACAAAAGAAAAATATCCCCAACACTTGGATCAGCCCACTCGACGGAGGTTCCCATGGCGCTGCAGATCGGCGATATCGCCCCGGATTTCGAAGCGGAAACTACGGACGGCAAAATCCGCTTCCACGACTGGATCGGCAACAGTTGGGCCGTGCTGTTCTCCCATCCCAAGGACTTCACGCCCGTCTGCACCACCGAGCTCGGCACGATGGCCCGGCTCAAGCCCGAATTCGACAAGCGCGGAGTGAAAATCCTCGGTCTGTCGGTCGATCCGGTGGAAAGCCACAAGAAATGGTCCGGCGACATCAAGGACGTGGTTGGTTTCGCCCCCAATTATCCCTTGATCGGCGACACCGATCTGAAGATTTCCAAGCTCTACGGCATGCTGCCGGCGAGCACCAACGGCACTGCGCAAGGCCGCACGCCGAACGACAACCAGACGGTGCGCAACGTCTTCGTCATCGGGCCGGACAAGAAGATCAAGCTCGTCCTGGTCTATCCGATGAGCACCGGCCGCAATTTCGACGAGGTGCTGCGCGTCATCGACTCGCTGCAACTCACCGCCAAGCATCGCGTGTCGACTCCGGCCAACTGGAAGCAGGGCGAGGATGTCATCCTCGGCGGCGCCATCACCGACGAGGAGGCCAAGAAGCTCTACCCGCAGGGCTGGAAGACGCCGAAGCCCTATATCCGCGTGGTGCCGGCGCCGCGACAATAGGCGGCTAGGCCGTCTTGCCTGCGAGAGCGCGGCTTCGGCCGCGCTTTTGCTTTTGGGCGACCGCGACCTGGGGTGCGGGCGCAAGAAGCAAGAAGAATGTCGTCGTTTATGGGCGCCGGCGTATTAGACTAGAGCATGTTTCGGCCGGATTGAATCGAGGGGGATTCACGTGGCGGGGCCGATGAGCGAGTCTACAGGCATTGATTCGCTTTGGGGAGCGGGAGCGATGCCGAGGGCCTATTCTGCGGACATGAGGGCGCGTGTGATTGGGCGTGTAGAAAGCGGCGCTTCGCGGCGGGAGGCGGCCGAACATT
>JASHRY010000208.1 GCA_030037105.1 Xanthobacteraceae bacterium | reverse complement strand
GTGATGCCGAAATCCATGAGCGCCCAGGGCGCGTGCTCGCGCGAGGAGCCGCAGCCGAAATTATCGCCGGCGATGAGGATCTTCGCCCGGCGATAGGCCGGCTTGTTGAGCACGAAGTCCGGGTTCTCGCTGCCGTCGTCGCGGTAGCGCTTTTCGGCGAACAGGCCCTTGCCGAGCCCGGTGCGCTTGATCGTCTTCAGGTATTGCTTGGGGATGATCATGTCGGTGTCGACATTGATCATTTTCAGCGGCGCGGCGACGCCTTCAAGGACGGTGAACTTTTCCATTTCTCGGCCCGGACGCAATGGCGCGTAGTCGTGCCGGCTAGATGGCGCGTCGCCGGGCGCGGGTCAACCCTGGGCCGCCGCCGCAAGTGCAGCGTCCTTGGCCTTGAACTTCGACTCGCGGTCGAGGGTGCAGACCTGGATATGATACTCGGTATAGTACTTCTCCCGCGCCAGCTTTTGCGCTGCGCGGTGCTCGGGATTGGTGCGCCAGGCGCGCATGCCTTCCTCGTGCTCGAACTCGACGATGGTCACCCGCTCGCCGTCCTCGGCAAAGAAGGCTTTGTGGGAGATATAGCCCGGCATGGTGCGGGCAATCTCGTTCATGCGTGCGACCAACGCGACGTATTCATCGCGAATGCCCGGGCGCAGCCGGGAACGAAATACCGTAACGATCATGGCAATGCTCCTGGTGAAGACCAATCCGCTCACAATTTACCACTCTCGTCGGCAAAAGCGTCAACGCAGGTGCGCCGTGCCCATCTGTTTCTGCTCCCGCGGCAGCCCTGCCAGTTCGGTGACCCAGGGTCGCGCCGAGCGAAACCAGATTTGCCGCCGCGGGACCAACCGGTCGCGCTGACGCAAGATTCCCACCCGCACCATGTAGAAGTCCTGCGGACCTTCCCCCGGGGACGTCGAATAGATCGGCGAGCCGCATTTCGGGCAGAAGGCTTGCGCGCGCCGATTGCCGCTCTCCGCGGTTTTCACGTAGATCGTCGGTTGTCCGGTCATTTTGAAGGTGCCGCGGGGACCGGAATCGAAACGCGGAACGCCGAGCCGGTGCCGGCCTGACAATCGGTGCAATGGCAGATCGTGGTCTTCTCCGGATCAACCTCGCCTTCGATGGTGATGAAGCCGCAATGGCAGGCGCCGTCGATTCTCATGGCATCGATCCTTTCACATGCTCGGCCGTGCTCTCGATCGCCGCCATGGCGGCGTCGGACAGGCCGAAATGATGCCCGATCTCGTGCACCAGGACGTGTTGAACGATGGCGCCGAGCGTTTCTTCGTGCCCGGCCCAATAATCGAGAATGGGCCGGCGATACAACCAGATCATGTTGGGCATCTGCACCGCGGCGCTTTCGGAGCGAAACGGCAGGCCGACGCCGTGGAACAGGCCGAGCAGGTCGAACTCGCTCTCGACTCTCATCGCGTCGATCACCTCCTCGCTCGGAAAATCGTCGACCCGGATGACGAGGTCGGCGCACAATCGGCGAAATTTTTCCGGCAAGCGGCGAAACACTTCGCCGGCGAGAGCTTCGAGTTCGGCGAGCGAGGGCGCTTGCATCCCTCGCCAGGCGCGCGGATCGAATGCAGCATCGACCATGCAGGTGTTGTAGCGCAGATCGCGGTCTCCCGCCCGCTTCGGGAAGGAGGAAGCCAACGATGGCGCCGCGCCGTTTTCCGCCGCGGGCCGCACGCGAAGCCGCAAGTCTTTATTGCCCGTTCGCGCTCGGGTCTTCGGCGTGTGGTGAAATTTCGCGCGGCGCGTCGCGCCGCGTGCGGCGAACGCGGGCAAAAGCAAGCCTCCGCTGCTGCTGCGCCGCCGACGAGCGGACGAGAGCGACCGGCTGATCTAATCGACTAATGCCCGACGGTTTGCTGCTTGAGACGCGTGATCTCGTCCTTGACGTGCAGCTTGCGGCGTTTGAGTTCTGCGATCTTCAGGCCGTCGGTCGAGGGGTGGGAAAGCGCTTCATTGATTTCTCGCTCCAGCGCCTGGTGTCGTCGTTCGAGTTCCGCAAGATGCGTTTCAATCGCCATGTGGCCTGCCTCCGCGCATCGGCTTGACAATCCCAGTCCGCTACGCCGGCTCAACCGAGGCGACGATACTCTCATTGCGGCATGGCGAAAATACCGCACCTCCCGGCTGTGCACGGTTCGGCTTCGCGGGCTTGTCGGCAATTAATCAAAACGCAATAATCCATAGGAACTTACCGGCCTTAAGACCGTGCCCGAGGGGCGACCACGTGGCGACCAGGCGCGAGCAAAGGCGGCGATGACAAAAGAGGAAGAACGCGAGCTTCGGACGCAGCTTGCGCGCTTGCAGCAAGAGCATCGCGACCTCGACGCCGCGATTGCGGCGCTGCAGGCTTCACCCGGCGCCGACATCATTCAGGTGCAGCGCCTGAAGAAGCGCAAGCTGCAGTTGCGCGACCGCATCACCTTCATCGAAGATCAGTTGACGCCGGACATCATCGCGTGACCCGTCCCTCTCCCTGCGCACGGGGAGAGGTGCGCCGCTCGGATTTGCGGGCGTACATCGCCGCATCGGCGCGGGCGAGCACTTCGGCCGGCGCATCGAGCGGGCCGATGAGCGTCATCCCCGCCGCCGCGCCGACGGCCAGCGTCGAGTTGTCCCAGCGCACGGGAGTCGCATAGATCGCGGCTTCGAGCGCCAGGGCCTTTGCCGTGGCGTCGGGGCCGCTGACGTTCCACAAGAGCACGACGAATTCGTCGCCGCCGATGCGCGCGACGACATCGGAGGCGCGCACATGGCGCGCCAGCGCCGCCGCGACCGCGCGGAGGACGGCGTCGCCGGCGGCGTGGCCATGGCGGTCGTTGACCGGCTTGAATTCGTCGAGATCGACATAGATGAGAGCCGCGCTCACCCCGTAGCGCTTGACGTAGGCAATGGAGCGCTTGAGTTCGCGTTCGAAGCCGCGGCGGTTGAGCGTCCCGGTCAGCGGATCGATGTCGACCCGCGCTTCGAGATCAATGATGCGGGCACGCGAGGCCTCAAGTTCCGCCGCAAGCCGCTCGACCTCGGCCGCAAGCCGCATGGCGAGCGCGCCCGCACGCGGCTTCGCCGCTTTCGGCTCACCCGTTCCGGCGAGCCCATGGATCGGCTCGCGGCGCCGCGTTGACTGCGGCGTTGCCGGCGCAACCACCTTGCCCGACGACCTTGCCCACTTCTGTTTCACGAACATCCCCGCGAATCGCCCGGGAAGATTAGAGTCTTTTTCATTGAGCCTGAATCGATTTGGGATTCCCGAATCAGGTTGGTTCTGATTCAAGATGCTGGCTGGGGAGGAGGCCAGCATCGATGGCTCGACCCTATTCACTTGATCTTCGCGAACGTGTTGTTGCGGCGGTGGCGGCGGGCGAAAGCTGCCGCGAGGTTGCGGCGACCTA
>JASHRY010000207.1 GCA_030037105.1 Xanthobacteraceae bacterium | reverse complement strand
GCCACGCGCATCGGCCTCGACCCGTTCCATTTCGTCGACCGTCAGGTGCTCTTCCTCATTCCCGCCGCCTGTGTCCTGGTCGCGACCTCGTTTCTGTCGCCGCGCGAGATCCGCAGGCTCGCCCTGATCGTGTTCGTCGTCAGCCTCATCCTGGTTGCGGCGACACCTTATTTCGGCGCCGAGATCAAGGGCGCCCGGCGCTGGCTGGTGATCCTCGGCGTCAACGTCCAGCCGTCGGAGTTTCTCAAGCCGGCTTTCGTGATCCTGATCGCCTGGTTATTCGGCGAATCGGGCAAGCGTCCGGAAATGCCGGCAAGCACCGTGGCGCTGGTGCTGTTGATCGTCGTCGTCGCCCTGTTGGTGCTGCAGCCCGATTTCGGCCAGACGATGCTGATCGCGCTCGTCTGGGGGGCGCTGTTCTATATGGCCGGCATGCGTTTCATCTGGATGATCGGGCTTGGCGCCACGGCGGCCGCCGGCCTCCTCGTGGCGTTCCACACGGTCCCGCACGTCGCGCAGCGGATCAACCGTTTTCTCGATCCCGCCTCCGGCGACACCTTCAACGTCGACATCGCGACCGAATCATTCATCCGCGGCGGCTGGTTCGGCCGCGGTCCGGGCGAGGGCACGATCAAACGCATCCTGCCCGAGGGCCATACCGATTTCGTGTTCGCCGTGGCAGCGGAGGAATTCGGTATCGTCCTTTGCCTCATTCTGGTCGCGCTGTTCGCTTTCATCGTCATCCGCGCGCTTGCGAAAGCGATGCGCGCCGACGATCCGTTCATCCGTTTCGCCACCGCCGGTCTCGCGATCCTGTTTGGGCTGCAATCGACGATTAATATGGCCGTGAACCTGCACCTCATGCCGGCGAAAGGGATGACGCTGCCGTTCATCTCTTATGGCGGCTCGTCGTTGATCTCGCTCGCTTACGGCATGGGCATGCTGATTGCGCTCACCCGCGAGCGGCCGCGCGCGCAGTTGTCGGGCGAGATCGCGCTCGCCGGAGCGATCTGATGCCGGAGCCGGACCGGGCGCCGGGGCCGGTGCTCGTCGCGGCCGGCGGTACGGGCGGCCATTTGTTCCCAGCCGAAGCGCTCGCGGCAGCGCTCGCAAAGCGCGGCGTCGTTGTCCATCTCGCGACCGACCGGCGGGCCGCGCGCTACGGCGGAACACTCAAAGATGACCGTGTCCACGTCGTCGCCAGCGAGACGCTGCGCGCGCGCAATCCGCTCGCTCTGGCGAGAACCGCCGCCGTGCTTGGCCTCGGCTTCGCCCAGGCCTGGTTGCTAATTGGCGGGCTCAAGCCCGCGGTGGTAATCGGCTTCGGCGGCTATCCGACCGTTCCGCCGCTTCTGGCAGCGGCTTGGCGCGGCGTGCCGACCTTGATTCACGAAGCCAACGCCGTCCTCGGACGGGCCAATCGGCTGCTGGCGGCGGGCGTGAGCGCAATCGCCACCACGTTCCCCGATGTCTTCCGCGGCGAGCCCGATCTGGCGGCCAAGGCGACACTGACCGGCAATCCGGTGCGACCGGCGGTTGTCACGGCCGCAGCGACACCGTACCCGGCGTCGGGCGATTCTTTGCGAGTCCTCGTTTTTGGCGGCAGCCAGGGCGCACGCATCATGGCCGATGTGGTTCCCGACGCGATCGGCCTGCTCGACGCCGGCTTGCGCGCACGCCTCGCGCTCGTTCAGCAAGCGCGGGCGGAGGATTTGGACCGCGTGCACAACGCTTATGCCAGGCTCTCCGTCGCGGTTGAAGTTGCGGCGTTTTTCCCCGATCTGCCGGCGCGCATGGCGGCGAGCCATTTGGTCGTGGCACGCTCCGGCGCTTCGACCGTCGCCGAACTCGCCGCGATCGGCCGCCCCTCGATCCTGGTTCCATTGCCGCACGCCATCGATCAGGATCAATTTGCCAATGCCGGCATGCTCGAAAAAGCCGGCGGCGCACTTCGACTCGTGCAGGAGGAGCTGACCCCGCGGTGGCTCGCCGCCGAGATCGCCGCGCTCGCGGCGGCGCCGCAGCGGCTCACGGCCATGGCGGCGGCGGCACAATCCTTGGGCAGGCTCGATGCCGCCGATCGGCTCGCCGATCTGCTGCTCAAGGTGGCGGCGAAAGACGCAAACAAGTAGATACCAATGTTCCCCCTTTGTGGGGGTGGCGGGAGAGCGAATGCTGGAGCGCCCATGAAATTGCCGCGCGACATCGGCCCGGTGCATTTCATCGGCATCGGCGGGATCGGCATGAGCGGCATCGCCGAGGTGATGGTCAATCTCGGCTATACCGTCCAGGGCTCCGACCAGGCCGAGAGCGCCAACGTCAAGCGGTTGCGCGACGAGGGCGTCAGGATCGCGATCGGGCACGCGGCCGAAAATCTGGCCGGTGCCAGGGTCGTGGTCGTATCCTCGGCGATCAAGCCGGATAACCCGGAGCTTGTCGCCGCCCGCGCGCGCCGGCTGCCGGTGGTGCGCCGCGCCGACATGCTGGCGGAGCTGATGCGGCTGAAAAGCTGCGTCGCCATTGCCGGCACGCATGGCAAGACCACGACCACGTCGATGGTGGCGGCGCTGCTCGACGCCGGCGGCTTCGATCCGACCGTGATCAACGGCGGCATCATCAACGCCTACGGCACCAACGCGCGGCTCGGCGCCGGCGAGTGGATGGTGGTCGAAGCCGACGAATCGGACGGCACGTTTCTGCGGCTGCCGGCCGATATCGCCGTGGTCACCAACGTCGACCCCGAGCACCTCGACTACTTCAAGAGCTTCGAGGCGGTGCAGGAGGCGTTCCGCGCCTTCGTCGAGAACGTGCCGTTTTACGGCTTCTCGGTGATGTGCACGGACCATTCGGTGGTGCAGAGCCTCGTCGGCCGCATCGAGGATCACCGCCTCGTCACCTATGGCGAAAACCCGCAGGCCGACGTGCGGCTCGTCGATGTCTCGCACGCCGGCGGCATTTCGCTGTTCACCGTCGTATTCCGCGACCGCGCCGGGCAATCCGTGCACGAGATCAGGAACGTCGCCTTGCCGATGCCGGGGCGGCACAACGCGCTCAACGCCACCGCCGCCATTGCCGTCGCCCATGAGCTCGGCATCGGTGACGACGTGATCAAGAACGCACTCGCTCATTTCGGCGGCGTGCGGCGGCGCTTCACCCGCACCGGCACGTGGAACGGGGTCACCATCATCGACGATTACGGCCACCATCCGGTCGAGATCGCCGCCGTGCTCAAGGCAGCGCGCGAATCGACCAAGGGTCAGGTGATCGCCGTTGTGCAGCCGCATCGCTTCACCCGGCTCAACGCCTTGTTCGAGCAGTTCTGCACCTGTTTCAACGACGCCGATGCGGTGATTGTCGCGCCCGTCTATGCCGCCGGCGAAGCGCCGATCGCGGGCGCCGACCGCGACTCGCTGGTGAGCGGCCTGCGCACGCACGGACATCGGCACGTCGTCGCGCTCGATGGTCCGGAAAAGCTTGCCGCGCTCATCGCCGCAATGGCGCAGCCGGGCGACTATGTCGTGTGTCTCGGCGCCGGCTCGATCACGCAATGGGCCTATGCGCTGCCGGTCGAATTGGCGCGGCTGCAATCTGATTCGGTCGCGCCATGACGAAAACGTTGGCGAAGACGTGCCTTGCCGTTCGTCACGTGGCCTTTGAGGATCTCGGCCTGCTCGGGCCACTTGTTGCCGAGCGCGGCTACGATATTCGCTACCACGATGCGGGAATCGAGCGCTGCGATATCGCGACGCTCGTCGCGCCCGATCTCGTTATCGTGCTCGGCGGTCCGATCGGCGTCTATGAGGGCGAGACGTACCCGTTCATCGCCGACGAGATCGCCGCCATCGCCGCGCGCATCGAATCGAACAAGCCGATCCTCGGCATCTGCCTCGGCGCGCAGATGATGGCCGCGGCGCTTGGCGCGCGCGTGGCGCCGGGGCCGGTCAAGGAGATCGGCTGGGCGCCCTTGACGCTCACCGCGGCCGGCCGGTCATCGGTGCTCTCGCCGCTCGGCGCAACGCCGGTGCTGCACTGGCATGGCGACAATTGCGACTTGCCGGCCGGGTGCGAGCGGCTTGCCGCGACGCCGCATTGCCCGGTACAGGCGTTTTTCCGCGCGCCCTTGCAACTGGCGCTGCAATTTCACCTGGAGACGGAGCCGGCACGTTTCGAAAGCTGGCTCGTCGGCCACACCGTCGAACTTGGCAAGGCTGGCATCGATCCGCGCGCGCTGCGCGTCCAGGCGCGCACGTTCGGTCCGGCGACGCTTAAGCTCGGCCGAAAAGTGCTGGCGTCGTGGCTCGATGCAGTGGCGGCGGAGGCTGCTGCGTGAGCTTTCCCGATATCGTTTCCGATCTGCGGTCGGCGCTGCCGGCGCTGCGCGGCCGCCTCGTGGCAAACCAGCCGCTCGCCGAATTGACCTGGTTTCGCGTCGGCGGCCCGGCGCAAGCGTTGTTCATGCCGGAGGACGAGAGGGACCTCAGCTATTTTCTTGCCAATCTCGCGGCAGAAATTCCGCTAACCGTCATTGGGCTCGGTTCCAATCTCATCGTGCGCGACGGTGGCGTGCCGGGCGTGGTTGTCCGCCTTGGCCGCGGCTTCAACGATGTGGCGATTAACGGCCTGGAGGTGCGCGCCGGCGCCGCGGTGCCCGATGTCAAAGTGGCGCGCGCGGCGCAGGAGGCAGGCATCGCCGGGCTGTCGTTCCTGCGCGGCATTCCCGGCGGCATCGGCGGCGCGCTGCGCATGAACGGCGGCGCTTATGGCCGCGAGATCAAGGACGCGCTCATCGCGGCGCGCGCCGTCGATCGGCGAGGCCGCACCCTCTCCTTGAGCAATTCCGACATGGGCTATGCCTATCGGCATTGCGGCGCGCCGGACGATTATATCTTCACGCAAGCCACGTTTCGCGGCGAACGCGGCGATCCCGCCGCCATCGCCGCGGAAATGGACAAGATCACCGAAGCGCGCGAGGCGACGCAGCCGATCAAGAGCCGCACCGGCGGCTCGACGTTCATCAATCCGCCGGGCGGCAAGGCTTGGCGGCTCATCGACGCCGCCGGCTGTCGCGGCTTGCGCATCGGCGGCGCGCAGGTGTCGCAAATGCACTGCAATTTTTTGATCAATCTCGGCACCGCCACCGCCGCCGATATCGAGACGCTGGGCGAAACGGTACGCCGCCGCGTGCGAGAAAATTCCGGCATCGAACTGGAATGGGAAATCAAGCGGATCGGCGTTGCACGATAGCCCGCATCACCATTCCGGAGCGCGAGCGCAACGCGCGGCCCCGGAATTGAGACTCTCGACCTTTCGCCATTTGTCGATTCTATTAGGAGCGAAGCGAATCAGCGATTCCGGCTGAGGCACCGGCTGAGCCATGACCGAGCATGTCGCCGTCCTGATGGGAGGCTGGTCGGCCGAGCGCGAAATCTCGCTGCGCTCGGGCAAAGCCTGCGCCGCTGCGCTCGTCCGTCTCGGCTATCGCGTGACGCCGATCGACGTCGGCCGTGATGTGGCGGCCGCGCTCGATGCGATCAAGCCCGACGTCGCCCTCAATGTGCTGCACGGCCGGCCCGGCGAGGACGGCACGCTGCAGGGCCTTCTGGAGGTTCTCGGCATTCCCTACAGCCATTCCGGCGTACTCGCTTCGGCGCTCGCGATGCAAAAGCTCTACGCCAAGGCGCTGTTCCGCGCCGCCGGCATTCCGGTGGCAGAGGATATGGTGGCATCGCGGTTCGCGGCGGCGAAAACGCACCTCATGCCGCCGCCCTACGTGATCAAGCCCATTGCGGAAGGATCGAGCGTCGGCGTCTTTATTGTCACCGAGGGGCATCGCAACCCGCCGCAAGAGCTTTACCGCGACGACTGGCCGTTCGGCGAGAAAGTCCTGATCGAACAATATATTCCCGGCAAGGAACTGACCTGCGCCGTGCTCGGCGACCGTGCCCTCGATGTCATCGAGATCGTGCCGGCGACCCCGTTCTACGATTACGAAGCGAAGTACGCGGCCGGCGGCTCCAGGCACATCCTGCCGGCGCAAATTTTACCAAATGTTTACCAGGAGGTCCGCAGACTCGCATTGGCTGCCCATACCGCGCTTGGCTGCCGCGGCGTGAGCCGCGCGGATTTTCGTTACGACGATCGGGGAACGGGAAAGCTGGTTTGTCTTGAGATCAATACACAGCCGGGCATGACCGAGACCTCGCTCGTGCCCGAGCTTGCCGCTTACGCGGGCATCACCTTCGATGAGCTGGTACGATGGATGGTGGAGGACGCCTCGACCAACCGCTGATTCGGTCGGGACCTTTCGCGGCGAAGGAGGGCGGCGCGCCTAGCGAGCCGGCCCCTCCGCGCATCACTATTGGCTTGCGCCGCCGAGACATCTTTCGCCAGCAATGGTCCACCGTCTATCGTCGGTGGATCCGGCGTTGGGGCTTGCGGATGGTACGGCTCCTGCCGCCCGGCCTCGGCGCCGCCGGATCGATTCTCCTTCTCGCCGCGACGCTCGGATATGGCGCGGTCGCCGGCGGCCACGTGGCCGCCGTCGTCGAATGGGCCAAGGATGCCCGTGACGCTGCTGCCAATGCGCTCGGCTTTCGTATCGCGGCAATTTCGCTGAGCGGCGCCAAGGAAGTCAGCCGCGAACAGATTCTCACGACCGCAGGCGTGACCGGGCGCGCGTCGCTCTTGTTCCTCGATGCTGCCGCGGCGCGCAGGCGGCTGTTGGCAAATCCCTGGATCGCCGATGCGGCCGTGCTCAAGCTCTATCCGGACCGCCTGCAGATTACGATCACCGAGCGGCAGGCCTTCGCGCTGTGGCAAAAGGACGGCCGTCTCAGCGTCATCGCCGAAGACGGCACCGTGCTCGAGCCGTTCGTTGAGGAGCGCTATGTCGGTCTGCCGCTCGTGGTTGGACGGGACGCGCAGCACCGAGCCAAGGGCTTCCTCGCCCTCATCGATCGCTATCCGGATATTCGACCGGCGCTGCGCGCCTCGATTCTGGTAGCAGGTCGGCGGTGGAATCTGCGGCTCAACAATGGCATCGACGTGCGTCTACCGGAAACGAACGTCGAGCAAGCACTCGACCGTCTGGTCGCGCTCGACCGCGACAAGAAGCTTTTGTCGCGCGACATCGTGGCGGTCGATCTGCGGCTGCCCGACCGCGTGACCGTGCGCCTGTCCGACGCGGCGGCGCAGGCCCGTGACGATGCCCTCAAGGACAAGAAAAAGAAAAAGGGAGGCGAGGCATGAGCGCCCTCAATTACGGCCTCACTCCCAAGATGAAGCCGATCTCACCGCGGCGCAGCGCTCTCGTTGCCGCGCTCGACATCGGATCGAGCAAAGTGGCCTGCCTCATTGCCCGCCTCCGTCCGCATCCACCGCAACAGGTCTTGACCCG
>JASHRY010000206.1 GCA_030037105.1 Xanthobacteraceae bacterium | reverse complement strand
CTTGCGCCCGCGCCGCGGCCGGCCGTGGCAGTCCCGTCAGATCGGCATAGACGAGCGCCGGAATGTTGACGCCGGCGGCGGCTCCTGCATGGTGCCAGAGGTTGAAACGCGGGTTTATCTCCAACAGGTGCAGGCCGCCCTGCGGATCGCGCTTGAGATCGAGCTTGGCGACGCCGGTCAGGCCCAGACGCTCGACGATGGCGCGGCCTTGCCGTTGCACGTCGGCGGCGTCGGTGATTTCCAGTGCGCTGGTGTGGCCGTAGGACGGCGGAAAGGTGCGGATCTTTCGGCCGGTGAACTCGCCGGCAACGTCGCCGCGCCGATCGACATAGCAATGATAGCTTTCGATCGCAGCTTCCGCGCCGGGAACGAGCTCCTGCGCCAGGAGATCGATGTCGAGGGCGATGAGTTGCGGCCACAGCGCGCGCAATGCCTCCGCATCTTTGGCTTCCAGCGCCTTGCGCAATCCCAGCGCGTCGTTCCAGCGCTCCAGCCGGGTCAGCGGCTTGATGATGACCGGAAAAAGCAACCCAAGATCGGCGGGCTCGACGGCGGCGGGATTGAATCGTCGCGCCGGCGGCACCGGCAGGCAATGACGCTCGGCCAGAGCCTGGAACCGCGCCTTGTCGAGCAGGTCCTCGACGAGCGGCGCGTCGGCGACAACGAAGCGGAAAGCGCGCTCCAGGCGCTCGCGGAACCGCGAGACAATGACGAGTTGCGCGTCCTCCTCATAGAAAAGGACGGGGCGTTCGGCCTGGGATTCGCCGAAGCCCGCCAGAGTCTCGACCAGGTCGTCGACGTTCTTGGCGAAATCGTCCCAGGCGAGGCGGGATCGCGCGTAGCGCGAATAAAGCGCGGGAGCGCCGGGCCGCGCCACCACGGCGCAGGCAATGCCGGCCGCCGCCAGCGGCCGCAACAAATCCATGTCGCCCATGACGCAGGCGAGCGCCGGTGGCGGCGGCGCTGCGCGCAAGACGACCGTTCCGCGGCGGCCGGGCGCGGCGCGCCGCGCATGCAACAATGAGCCGACCGCGGAGCGGGCATCGCAAACCAAGCGCCAGGCCCAGGGCGTCTGCTTGATGAACCGTTTAATCCGCCGTCGCGCGTTCGAGTACCGGCGCGCCGGCTCGCCGCGCCAGCTCGCCGCCGCGGTGTAATCGCACAGTTCCAGGTGCGTATCGGACCATTCCAGCTTGTACGGTTCGTCGCCGATCGTGAAATCGAAGCGTTTCAGACCGAGACCGATCGCGTGCGCGAGAAGTTCGCGAAGATGCAGCGCGCCCGGTCCGTAATGCGATATCTCGCCTTCGTCATAGCTTGCGAGCAGATGATAATAGCACTCGCCGAATATGAGCCCGAGATTCGCCGCCGCGCAGCGCGCCCCGATCTCCACGCGGCTGATATGAACGAAATGACGCGTCTTTGGATTCGACGCCAGGTCGAGATAGAACTCCCGCCGTCCCGGTCGGGCAAAGATGTCGGCAATTCCCTTGCGGACGAGGGCGCGGCTTTTTTGCTCCATCAATGTTTCGAGCGTGTGCCGGGCGTCGTCCGCGGAAGTGGCGTTGACAAAGTGGACCTCGCCGTATGCCGACATATGCCGGCGCTTGGTGCGGTCGCGCCGGCGGGTCGCCGAGGAGCGCCTGGCGGCGTAGAATTTCTCCCACTCGTCGCCCAATTGGGTGAGATGCGCGCCGCTGGGATTGGGCATGGCATCGAGACAGGTGAAGGGATTGATCTGCGCGCCGATCGTCTTCGGCATCTTCTCCAGCTCGATCCAATCGTGGCGCAGCAGCGGGTCGCTTTGCAGGCGATCGAGCAGCTCGCGCCAGAACGCGAGAAAGCGATCGCGGCTCACGCGCCGCGAAAAGTCGGGCGCGATCAGCGGCGCGTTGTAGTCGCAGAGGTCCTCGGCGAGCCAGCACAAGAGCCTTGCCGAACGCTTCGGCGCCACGCAGAGCGGCAGCAGGACGGCGGTTGCGCCGTCGCCGAAGCGGCCGACGGCGACGGCCGGGCGGACTCCTTCGCGGCGTCCGATGTGTCGATGCCAGGTCGCGATCCAGTCGAAGCTCTGGAACGCCGTGCAATCGGCGACCTGCTCGAAGCGGCGCCATTCGGCTTCGACCGCGTCCAAGTCAGCATAGATGGAAAGGCTCAGGTTGGAGGCGGCTTCGCCCCGGCGTCCGGCGCGATGCGCAACAGCGGCCCAGCCGACATCCGCCAGCGCCGTCTCGCTGAACGCCGTCAATGGTGCCGCACGCGTCACAGCATTCCACCGAAATGGATCGAGGCCCACTCCAAGGTGATAGTCGAGAATGCCTAAGGGCGCATGGCTGCCGCCCGGCCATATGGCGTTAAGGTAAAGCGGGCTTAAACCCGTGCGTTACGCGCGGCTGAATGTTATCTCCGGCATGCCCGATCCCGTCCGCTGTACTGAACCGGGGCGCCGCGGTTGCTCGAATTGAATGAAATGAACCGCCAAATACCGAGCGCGCTTGGTACAGCTGGGTGGACTCGAACCACCGACCTCCTGATCCACAGTCAGGCGCTCTAACCAACTGAGCTACAGCTGCACGCGCCGCACCTTGGGCAAGCGCGCGCGGAGCCTATGAGTGACGCTTCAGTTTGGCAAGCCGGCGACTCCCGGCACGTGCAAAAGCCCGGGTCGCGACCCGGGCTTTCCAACACGCCGACACAATGCGGATACGATCGCGGAACGGCGGGGTCAGGCGACCTTGTTGAACGCCTTGCTCATGCCGCTCTTGATCGGCTCGGCCGTGTCGCTCGCGACCTTCTGCGCCAGCGCGCCGAGCTCCTTGCCTTGCTGCGTCAGCGCCTCGAACTGCTTGCGCGCGTGCGCGCTCGAAAGTTCGACGACCTCCGACAGCGTCTTTGCCGTGATCAGCTCGCCGGCAAAATCGAATGCCGCGTTGGTATTCGCGCGTGCCGCCTCGATCACCTTGAGGCCGTAATCGGAGGCGCCCCTGGTGGCCGTCGAATAGGTGGTCTCGATGACGTCGGTCGCCTCTTCGGCGGCGGCCTTCATTTTCTCGTAGGTGTCCTTGGCCTGGGCGACCCCGCGCTCCGCGAATTCGCGGAAGGCGGCCGGCATTTCAACCTTCGGTATGTCGAATTTTGGTATTTCGAATTTCGGCATTTCAAATGCGCTCGTTGCCGGCTTGGTCATCTTCGCTTTGGGGGCAGTTGGGGCTTCCGCCATGGTACATGTCCTTGCTCTTGTGCTCCTGGGGCTGTTGCACGGGAATTGTTGATCGGCCTCGCCGCCCGTCGCGCAAGACCTACCTTTTCACTGACCCCGCAGCCGAACGCAGCACATTTTCGAGCCCGGGCCTTGGCTATCATATAGCACCAATTTTGGTGCATCGCAACAGAAATATTGCACCGCACAAATATTTAGCAAACACTTGAGACAATTTAGCTTTTCTTGGACGATGCCTTACGGTCGCATCAAGACTTCGGCTTGGCAACATCCATGACCATTTTGGCAGCACTTTGTCCAAGCTCCTGCGCCTGGGCTGAGAGCGTCTGCATTTGCCGACTGAGATATTCGGATTGGAGCCGCATGACTTCTGTGGGATCCTTGGCCTGCATGAGCTTCTGGGCGAATTCGAACGTCGCCTCCATGTTCTTTTCGGCATAGGCCATCGATTTGTCCGCGATCTCGCTGGCGCTGTGGCGCGCCGCATGCGCGTTGCTTTCGAATTGGCTGATTGCTTGGCTCGCCGCCCGAAAGATGCCGTCGAAGGCGGTTCTCGCCTGCTGCACGCCTTGCTCGACGAACGCGCGGATATCGTCGGGCATTGCAAATTGCTCAAACGGTTCCTTGGCCATCGTAAACTCCTCGTCGGCCTGGCAGGCGCGATCCTAGCGTAATTCATTGTCGGCATGCCAAGCTTATCGCGCGTGCGGGCTGTGGCGCCGGCGGGATTAAGGTTATCCCGCCTTGCCCGCCGGGAGTAGGGGGCGCGGCATGGACGGAGCGCACCGCCGGCACTATTAAGAATTGGTTAGGCAACGAGTTTTGCCGCATGCCGATGGTGGAGTCAGAGTTGGCCCCGTTGCGCGACCCGCGCCTTGCGGCCCAGCTCGCCGAGCACGCGACGAGCGCATTGCCGGCTTGGCTGTGGAGCGCGGACGGTTCGCGGATTCTATGGGCGAACGGGGTCGGCGCCGCGATCTTCGGCGCCGCGAATATCAAAGATTGCGCGACATTCCGGTTCGACGCCAAGGGGGCGGTCGCCGCCCAGATCATCCGCCTCGCCGCGAGCCTGCCGCCGGCGGGAGAGGTACGGCTCGAGCGGCTGTGCGCCTTCGGCGCCGGCTTCGGCCGTGCGCTCACTTGTGCTTGCTCGCGTACCGCCCTTGGCGATGATACGCTGGCAATTCTCGTCGTCGCCGTCGAAACGGCCGGCCCGCCCTTGACTCTTAAAGAACGCATCCGGCGGTTGTTCCCGGATCGCGAGCGCACGTTTGCGGTCTTCGCGCCCGACGGTACGCTCCTCGACGCGACCGCAGCGGCATGGGCGCGCTTTTCCGGCGGCGCCACGCTGTCCGCGCTCGGCATCGCGGCGATCGCGGCGGAGGCGCTCAAGACCGGCCACGCCGATGGATCAACGCGCGACGGCCCGGTCACCGTCGAGCGCTTCGGCAGCGATGCGGCGACGGTCCTGGCGGTCACGTTCGGCGCACCGCCGCGCGCAGCTCAAGCCGAGGAGAATCGTCCCGAGGCAAGCGAGCCCGCGCCGGCCGGCGCCACGACGCCCGCGCCGCGACCCGCGCATCATCCCGCGCCCGAGGAACCGGCGACGGAACGGCGCCACCCATTGCGCTTCGTTTGGCAAATGGATGCCGACGGCCGTTTCATCGTCGGCTCGGACGAATTCATCGAGCTCATGGGACCGCGCACCAGGTCCGCGTTCGGCCGATTGTGGAGCGAGATCGCCGCCGAACTGAATTTCGATCCGGAAAACCAGGTAGCGCGCGCGGCCGCAACCCGCGAAACCTGGAGCGGCATCGTCGTTTCCTGGCCGATGGACGACGGTAATGAGCGGCTGCCAGTCGAACTGTCGGGGCTTCCGGTGTTCGATCGCGACAGGCATTTTCGCGGCTATCGCGGGTTCGGCGTCTGTCGCGACATCGCCGGCATCAACCGATTGATGCGCGCACGGCAAAAGCACCCGATCGGGTTCTTGCCTCCGACGGAATCGCCGCCCCAAGACGACGCTACGCCTGCCGCCGTGCCGCAAGGCGTCGGGCTCGGCGATACGCAAGCCGCGCCCGGTTCAACGCCCGCCGCGCCGGCAGCGGAATCCCCGGCGCCTGGCGTTGCCGCGGCGGCGGACGTTGTGCCGCGCACCGAGCAATCCGCATCCGGCGTCACGCCCGCCGCCGCCAACGTCGTGCCGTTTCGTCCGGGGATGCCGTCCGAACCGAAGGCCCCGAGCCTCAGTCCGGTGGAACACCGTGCGTTCCGCGAACTGGCGCAGGAACTGACCGCGCGCCTGCAGGGGGGTCGCGAAGCTCCCGTTGCTGCGAGCGGCGGCGGTTTGCCGGCCGAAGAACAGGCCATGCCCGCCGCCTCTATCACGCCGGTCGCGGACGCTGCCGAAGAGATCGCGTCGGCCGCCGCGCGCGCAGACGCCGAGGACGCGCAGCCGCACGCGACGCCGGTCGCCGAGGCGGTGTTGCTCGAACGCGTTCCGGTCGGCGTGCTGGTCTACCGGCAGGATTCGCTCCTCTACGCCAATCGCTGTTTCTTCGAATGGAGCGGCTATGAGAGCCTCGACGCGCTGGTGGCGGCGGGCGGTTTGAATGCGCTCTTCGCTGAGCCTGGCGCCGCCGCGCTCGCCGAGAGCGAGGCGGCGCAAAAGCTCGCGATCATGACCCGCGGCGGCGACCGCTTCCCGGTCAATGGCCGCCTGTTCACAGTTCCCTGGCGCGGGGCTTCGGCGCTTGCGCTCGTCCTGATCGGCGCCGAAGCCGAGGAACGCCAGCGGGCGAGCGCGCTCGCGCTTGGCTTCGCTGAGCAGGAGATCGGCAGGCTCAAGGCGATGCTCGATGCCGCGGCCGACGGCGCCGTCGCGCTCGACCGCGACGGACGGATCGTCGCCGCGACGGCCGGCGCCGAAGCGCTGTTCGGGCGGACGGCGAGCGAGCTCAACGGCCGCGTGCTCGGCGACCTCTTCGCGCCCGAGAGCGAACGCGCCGCGCGCGATTATTTCGATCGCTTCGCACGCGCGCCCACCGCGCGCGCCGAGGCCCTTGAAGTGACGGCGCGCGGGCGCGAGGGCTCCGCCCATCCGCTGCTGATGACGCTCGCGCGCATCAACGGCGACCGCTTCTGCGCCGTCTTCCGCGACGCCGCGCCGTGGAAGAAGGCCGAGGAGGACATGCGCGCCGCCAAGCGCGAAACGCAAAGGGCCGTGGCGGCGAAAGCGGACTTCCTCGCCAGGGTGAGCCACGAGATTCGCACGCCGCTCAGCGCCGTCACCGGTTTCACCGAGGTGATCATGGCGGAGCGCTTCGGCCCGATCAGCAACGAGCGCTACCGCGAATATCTCAAGGACATCCACGCCGCCGGAACGCACCTCGCCTCGCTGCTGAACGACCTGCTCGATCTGTCCAAGATCGAGAACGGCCAGATTGAGCTCACCTTCGCCAACGTCAACCTCAACGAGGTCACGCAGCAATGCGTCGGCATCATGCAGCCGCAGGCGAGCCGCGCGCGCATCATCATCCGCACCGCGCTGACGCCGGGGCTGCCCCAAGTCGTCGCCGACGAGCGCTCGCTGCGCCAGATCGTGCTCAACCTCATTTCCAACTCGATCCGGTTCACCGGCCCCGGCGGCCAGGTGATCGTATCGACCGCGTTCGCCGATTCTGGCGACGCAGTGCTGCGCGTGCGCGACACCGGCGTCGGCATGAGCGACAAGGATGTCGAGGCGGCGCTCCAACCGTTCCGCCAGACGGCGACGTCGGCAAGCTGGGGCTCGGGCGGAACCGGCCTCGGCCTGCCGCTGACCAAGGCGCTCGCGGAAGCAAACCGCGCCCATTTCAGCATCACCAGCGCGCCCAATGCCGGCACCTTGGTCGAGGTCGCCTTCCCGCCGACGCGCGTGGTCGCTTAAAGCCGCCATCATTGCTTCGGCACGGCACACTTGCGGCGCTGCGCGCCTTGTGCCTGACAAGGCGTATTGCACCGTCATCCACAGCCGCTTTTCCGGCGAATCGGCGCTGGGCATAGAGTGGCCGCGTCCGGCCCGCCGGGCCGCATCCTCGCGCGACTGCCCGCAATGCGCTTTCACGCCGATCTGCATGTTCATTCGAAATATTCGCGCGCGACGAGCCGCGATCTCGACCTCGAACATTTGGCCGCGTGGGCGGCTCGCAAGGGCATCGGCGTGGTCGCGACTGGCGATTTCACCCATCCGGCCTGGCGAGCCGAACTTAAGGACAAGCTCATACCGGCGGAGCCCGGCCTGTTCCGGCTGCGCGCCGATATCGAGCAGGCGATCGCGCGGGAATTGCCCGCGGCGTGCCGCACCCCGATCCGCTTCATGCTCGAGGTCGAAATCTCAACGATCTACAAGAAGGGCGAAAAGACGCGCAAGGTCCATCACCTGATCTACGCGCCCGATTTCGCCGTCGCCGATCGCATCTCCGAGCGTCTCGCCCGTATCGGCAACATCGCCTCCGACGGGCGGCCGATCCTCGGCCTCGACTCGCGCGATCTTTTGGAGATCACGCTGACAGCAAGTCCCGATGCTTTTTTTATTCCGGCGCACATCTGGACGCCCTGGTTCGCCGCGCTCGGTTCGCAATCGGGCTTCGACTCCATCGCCGAATGCTACGGCGACCTCGCCGCTCACATTTTCGCCGTCGAGACCGGGCTCTCCTCAGATCCGCCGATGAATTGGCGGCTGTCGATGCTCGACCGCTATCGGCTCGTTTCCAATTCCGACGCCCATTCGCCGGGAAAGCTCGGCCGCGAGGCAACCACGTTCGATTGCGCGGTCGATTACTTCGCCATGCGCAGGGCGCTGGAGACGGGCGAAGGTTATGTCGGCACCGTCGAGTTCTTTCCCGAGGAAGGGAAATACCATCTCGACGGCCACCGCAAATGCGGGGTGAGGCTTTCCCCGCACGAGACTCTTGCCCAGGGCGGGCGCTGCCCGGTCTGCGGCGGGCCGATGACCATCGGCGTCCTGCACCGCGTCGAAGCGCTGGCCGATCGCGACGAGGACGAAGCCCGTCCGCCGGCGACCGCCGGCGAGGTGTCGAATCTCGTGCCGCTGCCGGAAATGCTCGGCGAGATCGTCGCGACGGGACCGGCGAGCCGGACCGTCGCGCGCGGCTACGATCGGCTCCTGTCCGCGCTCGGCTCCGAGCTCGCCATTCTGCAGTCGGTGCCGCTCGATGATATTGCGCGCGCGAATTCCCCGCTGCTTGCTGAAGGCATCGCGCGGCTGCGCGCCGGCAAGGTGATCCGCGAGGCCGGATATGACGGCGAATACGGCGTGATCCGGCTTTTTGCCGACGACGAGCTGCGGCAAAAAACGGCGGGCGGAATGTTGTTCGCGGCGCCGTCCGCAACTCCCCCGCCTGTTGCGGGGAGGAGTCGGGAGCGGGGGTCTCAAGGACCGGCGCCGGCGCCCGCGGTCTCTCATGACCTCACGACTTCCCTCCCCAACCCTCCCGCACAAGGGGGGAGGGAGCGTGCCTTCGCCAACAACTCCCATGCCTTCGCCGGCTCCAGCGTCCTCGCCGCCCTCGACGACGACCAGCGCGCGGCGGCGGCGATCGTCGAAGGCCCGCTCATCGTCGTCGCCGGGCCCGGCTCGGGAAAGACGCGCACGCTCGTGCACCGCATCATTCACCTCGTGAGCGAACGCGGCGTCGCCGGCGAGCATTGCCTCGCTATCACCTTCACGCGCCGGGCCGCCGCCGAATTGCGGGAGCGCTTGCGCGGCAAGCTCGGCGCGGATGCCGACAAGATTCCGATCCACACCTTCCACTCGCTCGGCCTCGCGCTGCTGCGCGAGTATCCCGGCGCGGTGGGCCTTGATCGCGGCTTCCGCGTCGCCGGCGAGGCAGAGCGCGCGGCCGCGCTTGCGGCGACGCTCGATCTGCCCCGGCCGCGCGCGGAAAATCTCATCCGCGCCATCTCCAGGGCCGAGCGGATGGAGGCGCCATCGAGCGACGAAGTGGCCGCGGCGCGCACCGCCTACCGCAACATGCTTGCCATCAACAACTGGATCGATTTCGACGATCTGGTCGACTTGTCCGAGCGCTTGCTCGCGGAGAACGCCGAAGTGGCCGCGCTCTATCGCGACCGCTTCCGCTTCATCTCGGTCGATGAATTCCAGGACGTCGACCGCCGGCAATATCGGCTCGTGACCGCGCTGGCGCCGCCGCCCGGCGGCAATCTGTGCGTCATCGGCGATCCGCACCAGGCGATCTACGGCTTCCGCGGCGCCGATGCCGCCTGCTTCGACCGCTTCCGCGGCGAGTATCCGCGCGCCGCCGAGGTCGCGCTGAGGCGCAACTACCGTTCGAGCGGCACCATCGTCGCCGCCTCGTCGCAGATCATCGCCGCGCCGCCCGGCGGATCGATCGCCGAAATGGTGCGCGACATGCACGAGCGCATCACCATCCATGCGGCGCCGAGCGAGCGCGCGGAGGCTGAGTTCATCGTCGCCACGATCGAGCAGGCGATCGGCGGCCACAGCTTTTTCTCGATCGACAGCGGCCGCGCCGGCGGCCAAGAGGCGGCGTTTTCATTCGCCGATTTCGCGGTGCTCTACCGCACCGAGGCGCAGGCCGCCGCGCTCACCGAGGCATTGGTCCGCTCGGGCATTCCGTTCCGCAAGCACTCGCATGCCCCGTTTGCGCAGGAGCCGGCCGTTCGCGCGCTGATCGACGCGCTCGCCGCCGGCGATGCGTCCGGCGACGACCTCCCCGCCCGCTTGCGGGGGCAGGCGGCGGCGCTCGTCGCCGACGCGCCCGCGGAAAGGGCGGCGGTCGAATTCGCGTTGCAACGGCTGTTGCCGCTGGCGCAAAGCTGCGGCGGCGATGAGAAGAGCTTCCTCGATGCCGTCGCGCTGGCGAGCGACGCCGATTTCTGGGACGCGCGCGCCGAGGGCGTGACGCTGACGACGCTGCACGCGGCCAAGGGTCTCGAATTCGGCTGCGTGTTCATCGTCGGCCTCGAGGACGGCGTGCTGCCGCTCCATTGGGGCAAGGCGGCGGACCTGGCGCCGGAGGATTTGGCCGAGGAGCGCCGGCTGTTCTATGTCGGCATGACGCGGGCGAAGGACCGCCTGGTGCTGAGCCGGGCGCTCAAGCGGCTATGGCGCGGGCGCGTGCGCGAGCAGGCGCCTTCGCCTTTCCTCGCCGACATCGAAAGCGAGCTTATCAAGCAACAGCAGGCCGAGCTGCGGCGCAAACGCGACGACCGCCAACTGAAATTGCTGTGACGGGCCCGCCCAGGACCTCCGCTCACGCGATGCGGATGATGATTTTACCGAAATGGGCGCCGGCGGCCATGTGCTTGAAGGCCGCCTTCACCTCGTCGAAGCCGAACACGCGGTCGATCGCCGGCTTGACCTTGTTCGCGGCGATGGCGGCGTTCATCGCCTCGAACATTTGCATGGAACCGACATAAAGGCCGCCCACATTGGCGCGCCGCGAGAAGATCAGTCCGGGATTGAGTTCGGTTGCGCCGCCGCTCAATCCGCCGATGATGCTGATCGTGCCGCCGGTGCGAATGGCTCCGAACGAGCGCGTCAGCGTTGCGGCGCCGCCAACCTCGATGACGTGGTCGACGCCGCGGCCGTCGGTGAACTCGCGCGCCGCTTGGTCCCATTCCGGCGTCGTCTTGTAGTTGATGCAGAAGGCGGCGCCGAGTGCCGCGGCGCGCTTGAGCTTCTCGTCGCTCGAGGAGGTGATGACGGCGGTAACGCCCATGGCGTGCGCCAATTGCAGCCCCAGCACCGAGACGCCGCCGGTGCCCTGCAACAGCACCGTTTGCCCGGCGACCAGCTTGGCGTGGTGAACCAGAGCGTTCCACGCGGTCACGCCGGCGCAAGGAAGCGCCGCGCCCTCCTCGACGGACAGATGCCCGGGAATCTTGACCACCCCGTCTTCCTCCAACACGGCGTACTCGGTGAGCATGCCGTCGATGGAGCCGCCTAACGCGGCCGCGTCGCGCAGACGCGGCTCCGGCTCGCCGCCCGGCCAACGCTGGAAGAAGCATCCGGCCACGCGGTCGCCGACCTTCACGCGCATGACGCCCGGGCCGGTTTCGACCACCTCGCCGGCGCCGTCGGACAGCGGAACGAGGCTGTCGCGTACCGGCATGCGATAAGTACCGCGCACAATGCCGAGGTCGCGGTAATTGAGCGAACAGGCGCCGACCTTGATCAGCACTTGCCGGTAAAGCGGCTTCGGCATCGGCCGATCGACGACGGCGAGCGCGTCGATGCCGGCGCCGCCCTTGGGCAATTGATAGGCACGCATCATTATCTCCTCGATGTCCACGCGACGTTTGGCCGACGAGCGTCGTGTCGTCCGCGCTCCCGGCGAACCGCGTGACGCGCTTATATCGCAAGAGAAGCCGACCGCGCAGGGCTTGGTTATGTCGCAGCGCCCGGCGCAACGCAGCACCGGTGCGGCACGCTCAAATGTGCCCGCTCAAGCACGTGCAGGAAAAGTGGGAACCGGTTCTCCGTCTGGGCGCGCGATAAACAAAAGCCTGGAACGGGACGACGACGCGAAGATAAGTCATCCCGCGCTAGATTAAGCGGGCCGCCGCTTCCGCGATATGGACGGTCTTGCGGCCTGAGCCCTGTTCGATCTGTTCGCGGCAACTGAAGCCGTCGGCGAGTACCAGCGTATCCGGCGCGCTCGCGCGCAGGCGGGGCAGCAGTACGCGCTCGGCGGCAATCATTGACACTCCGTACTTGTCGGACTCGAACCCGAACGAGCCGGCCATGCCGCAGCACCCCGACGGCAGGACCTCGTAGGAGAGGCCGAGCCGGTCCAGCACCGATCGTTCGGCGTCGGGCTTGATGATCGCGTGATGATGGCAGTGAATCTGCACCATCGCCTGCCGCGGGAGTTGCGGCAACGTCGCATGCGGGGCATGCTGTTCCAGAAATTCGCTAAAGAACAGCGTGAGTTTGCTCAGCCGCCGCGCAGTTTCGTCATTGGCGAACAGTCCGGGCAATTCGTCGCGAAAGGCGCTGACGCAAGCGGGCTCCAGGCCGACGATCGGCGTGCCGTTGTCGATGTCGGCGCGCAAGCAAGCCATGACTTGGCGCCACAACGCCCGCGCCGAATCGAGCATGCCCCAGTCGTAGAGCGGCCGTCCGCAGCAAAGCGGCCGGTCAGGGACGACAACCCGGAACCCGAGATTTTCCAGTGCCCGGGTGGCGGCGATCGCGGTCTGCGGGCGGAAGTAATTATTGAAGGTGTCGGGCCAAAGCACGACCCGCTCGCCGCTGCCGCGGGCGTCCGTTCGCCGGTTGAACCAGCTCATGAACGTCTCTTCGGCAAAGCGCGGTATTTGCCGCTGCTGGGCGATGCCGCCGATCCATTTCACCAGCGACGACAGTCCCGGCGCGTGCATGACGGCGTTGGCGGCCGCGGGCGCGCTCGCGGCGAGCCGCGACCAGCGATGAATGAGACCCATCGAATAGGCGGCGCGCGGGCGTAACCGCCATCGGTAATGATGGGCGCGAAATTCGGCCTTGTAGGTCGCGATGTCGACGTTGACCGGACAGTCGCTCTTGCAGCCCTTGCAGCCGAGGCAAAGGCTGAGCGCGTCCTCGACCTCCCGGCTGCGCCAACCGTTGCTGATCGGGCCGCCGTGCAGCATCTCGAACAGCATGCGGGCGCGGCCGCGCGTCGAATGTTTTTCCTCGCCGGTCGCCATGTAACTCGGACACATCACGCCTTTGTCGCTGTCGCGGCGGCGACACGAGCCGACGCCGACGCAGCGTCGGGTCGCCCGGGCAAAGCTGCCGCCGTCTTCCGGATAGGCGAAATAGCTCTTGATCTGTCGCGGCCGGTAGAGCGGACCGATGCGCAGATTGGAGGCGATCGGATACGGATCGACCACCTTGCCCGGATTCATCTTCCACTCCGGGTCCCAGATCGCCTTGAATTCCCTGAACGCCTGAATGAGCTCCGGCCCATACATCTTTTCGAGCAATGCCGCTTTCGATTGACCGTCGCCGTGCTCGCCCGAGAGCGATCCGCCATAATGCACGACGAGATCGGCGGCTTCGGAGAGAAAGCTCTGCCAGTTGTCGAGTCCCAGTTCGGTGTCGAGGTCGAAGTCGATGCGGCAATGGACGAGGCCGTCGCCGAAATGACCATAAACCGCGGATTCGTAGCCGTGCTTGTGCAGGAGCGCCTTGAAGTCGCGCAGATAGGCTCCGAGCTTTTCGCACGGAACCGCGCTGTCTTCCCAGCCTTCATAGGTTTCGGGCCATTCCGGGACCTTGGCGGTCGCCGGTAGCCCGTCCTTGCGGACCGCCCAGAGCTTTGCCTGCTCCCTCGGATCGCGCTCCAAGTCAGTCGCATAGCCTTTGGCTTTGAAGTCGCGCGCGAGTCGTACCGCTTGTTCTTCCCCCTTTGCGTCGTCGGCGCCGAATTCGGCAAACAGCCAGCCTTTTCCTTCCGGCAGCTTCTTTATGAAGTCGGAATGCAGCTTCTTGCGCCTGACAAACCCGATGAACAAATCGTCGAGACCCTCAAGCGCGATCGGGCCGTAAGGCAGCACTTCGGGCACGTGATCCGCGGCGACAAAAACATCGGGAAAGCCGACGGCCACAAGAATGCGCTTCTGCGGGCTCGGCAGCAGCTTCAACGTCGCTTTGAGGACGGTAACGCAGGTCGATTCGGTGCCCACCAGCGCCCGGGCGACGTTGAACCCGTTCTCGGGAAGGAGCTCGTTCAGGTTCTCGTAGCCGGATACGCGGCGCGGAATTTTCGGAAAACGCGCCCGGATCAGGCCGGCATATCGTTGCCGCAATGCATCGAGCGCCCGGTAGATTTCGGCGCGGCGCCCACCGGCGGCGCAAATGGCGGCAAATTCGTCGTCGCTGGTCGGCCCCACCATTATGCGCAGGCCGTCATAGGTAAGAATATCGAGCGTTTCGACGCTGTCGGACGTGCGCCCGGCCATCACCGAGTGCACGCCGCAGGAATTGTTGCCGATCATGCCGCCGAGCGTGCAATGATCGTGCGTCGACGGATCCGGCCCGAAGGTCAGATGATGCTTCTCCGCGGCATCGCGCAACGTGTCGAGAACGACGCCGGGCTCCACTTCGGCCACGCGCTGAAAGGCATCGAGCGATAGAATGCGATTGAGATATTTGGAAAAGTCGATCAGGACGGCGACGTTGCAGCCCTGGCCGGCGAGGCTCGTGCCGCCGCCGCGCATGACCAGCGGCGCGCCGTGTTCGCGGCACAGGGCCACGGTCGCCACGACGTCATCCACGGTGCGCGGCATCACCACGCCGATGGGAACCTGACGGTAGTTCGACGCATCGGTGGCATAAAGGCCGCGGCTGCCGTTGTCGAAACGCACCTCGCCCCGGATCGCGCGGGAAAGCGCGCTGGAGAGCGCCCGATGCTCGGCCGGCGAGGGCTCGAACGCGCTCGACACGCGGCCGCGCGGCGTGCGCTCGACCCGATAGGGCGTATGGCTCGGCCTGCGGTGATCGATTTCGACGGTGTGGCTCATCCGCTATCTCCGTACGCTCCTCTGCGCCTCAGATTGCAAAACGTTCGGCGTCGCGGCGCTTGAATACGAGGCCGTGGCCCGGCCGCGACAGATCCGGCCTGATCATCCCGCCCTGCGGCGTCGGTGCGCCGTCGAACAGCATGCGCTCGATGCGCACGTGATCGTGGAACCATTCGATGTGCCGCAGCCGCGGCGCCGCGCAGCAGACGTGCAGGTGAAGAGCCGGCGCGGTATGGGCGGACAGCGGGACCGTATGCGCGTCGGCCAGCGCCGCCGCGCGCAGGAATCCGGTAATGCCGCAACAACGCGTGGCGTCGGCCTGGATCACGTCGACCGCGCCCGCTTCAAGCATGCGGCGAAAGTAGCGCGGATCGTAGCCATACTCGCCGGCGGCGATTTCCATGCACGACGGCGCGCGATCGCGCAGCAGCCGCAAACCTTCGAGATCGTCGCTCGATACCGGCTCTTCGAACCAGCTCACGCCGAATTCGGCGAACCGTTCGGCAAAGTGGAGCGCCTGCTTGCGCTCATAGGCGCCGTTGGCGTCGACCAACAATCCCACTGCGCCGATCGCCGACCGCGCGGTTTTTACCCGTGCCACGTCCTCCTCCGGGCGGCCGCCCACTTTCATCTTGACCCATCGGCAGCCTTCCTTTTCCACCCAGTGTGCAAGTTGCTCGGCCAGCTGTTCCCACGAATAGGGGGTGAATCCGCCGCTGCCGTAGATCGGCACCGCCGGGCGCGCCGCGCCGAGGATTTGCACGAGCGGCTTTTCGAGGCATCGCGCCTTGAGGTCCCACAGCGCGATATCGACGGCGGAAATGGCTGTGGCGCAGATTCCGCGCGAGCCGAGATTGCGCACCGCGCCGACCATGCGGTCCCATAATCCGGAGATCGCGAAACTGTCTTCGCCGGCCAACAGGCCGGCTAAAACGTCGTTGACCACACCAGCCGCGGCCGCGCCCGCATAGGTGTAGCCGAGGCCGCAAACCCCTCCGGCCGCGACCTCGACGACGACAAGGGTCGTTTGGTCCCAGGCAAGCGTGCCGTCGGCCTCGGGCGCGTCGGTGGGAATACGAAAAACACTCGCCGCGACTCGCTCGATGGCCACAGCCGAACTCGGCACGACCGGGCTCTCAGACGAGTTCACGCGCCATGTTGGACGCGATCGTCCGCGCGATCGTGCCCGCGGCCGGAGTGCCGCGCGCGAGCGATTCCGCGAGATGCGCCGCTTCCTTGAAGCTGACCTTCGGCGGCATCGGCGGCTCGTTCGGATCGACGACGGCCTCGACCAGCGCCGGGCCGCGCTCCGTCAAGGCCTGGCGAAGAACTTCGCCGCACTGCGCCGGGTCACTGACGGTAAAACCTCTCATGCCGAAACCGCGGGCGATGCCGGCGAAATCGACGGGCTGCAGGTCGCAGCCATATTCCGGATTGCCCAGGAATACCATCTGCTCCCATTTGATCTGGCCCAGCGTGTTGTTCTTGATGACGACGATTTTCACGTTGAGATCGTATTTGACGCAGGTCGCGAGCTCGCCGATCAGCATCGTCAGCCCGCCGTCGCCGACGAATGCGACCACCTGGCGCTCCGGATAGGCGACCGCCGCGGCGACCGCGTAGGGCAGGCCGCAGGCCATGGTGGCGAGATTGCCGGAGCAGGAGAACATCATGCTGCCGCGGATCGAGAGGTTGCGCGCGATCCAGGTGGTAATGGTGCCGGAATCGGTGGCGATGATGGCGTCGTCGCTGACGAGCTTGTTGAGCTCATGGGCGACAACCTGCGGCTTCATCGGCTTGTCCTTGCGCGAGCCGCGCTCGACCATCAGCTCGTTCCATTCCTTCATCCCGGCTTGCGCCTTTTCGAGGAAAGAGCGGTCCCGGCGATGATCGAGCCGGGAGGGAAGCGCCTGCAGCACGCGTGCACAGTCGCCCACCAACCCGGCCGCTATCGGATAGCGCAACCCCACTCGTTTCGGATCGAGCTCGATCTGGACGGCCTTGGCCCGTCCGGGCTTCGGATAATATTCGATGTAGGGGAACGAGCTTCCCGCGATCAGCAAGGTGTCGCAGCTCTCCAGCGCGTCGTGCGCCGGCCGCGTGCCCAAGAGCCCGACGCCGCCGACATTGTACGGACTGTCATCGGGAACGGCTGCCTTGCCGAGCAGCGCTTTGGCGATCGGCGCGCCGAGACGCTCGGCGACGGCGATCAGCTCCTTTCCGGCGCCGAGCGCGCCGCGTCCGGCAAGGATGACCGTTTTCTTTCCGGTGTTGAGGATGTCGACGGCACGCGCGAACTGGTCTTCGCTCGGCATGCGGCTCGAATACGCCATGAGTTCGGATACGTGTCCGGCCACGTTGCGGTCGGAGCGCTTGCCCGATCCGATCGGCGTCGATTGGAAATCGACCGGCACGGTCACGTGCGCGACGCCGCGATAAGCGAGCGCCGCGCGGCAAGCAAGCTCAATCACGTTCTCGACATGGGCGGGTCCCATGACGCGGGCGTTGTAGACGCACGCGTCCATGAACAACTTGTCGAGCTCGACGTCCTGCTGGGTAAAGGTCTCGACCAGATCGTGGAACTGAAGGCCGGTGACGGCCAAAACCGGCTGTCCGTCGAGCTTGGCGTCATAGAGGCCGTTGAGCAGGTGGATACCACCGGGGCCCGAAGTCGCCAGGCACACGCCGAGCTTCCCCGTCCATTTCGCATAGGCGCAGGCATTGAAGGCCGCCGCCTCTTCGTGGCGGACCTGGATGAAGCGAACCTGTTTCTGCCGGGTCCGCAGCGATTCGATGATGCCGTTGATGCCGTCGCCGGGAATGCCGAAAACCGTGTCTACACCCCAATCGATCAGGGTCTCGACCAAAACGTCGCCGGCTGTTGGATTGGTCATCGCGGTGCTCCGAAGAACAAAGGACCCCGCTCATCAACTGCGCAGCAACCGCATCCGTTCCGCGGGCAAGTCACCGTCTCGGTTCCGGCCGGTCGGTCGTTGGCGAGACCGGACGGCAAGTCTGCGCCGAGATCCCGTGCTCGAACCAACTCGGGTGGGCGTTACAGCGGTGTTCCCCGCGCACCGGTTTCGAATAAAGCCAGCGGATGCAATCAGCACGTTGGACAATCGGCCCTGCAACCGGGTGGCGCGCTGATCATGATCGGTCGGGAAGCGGGAACGGCCCGAGGTCAATTCGCCGCCACGCGCTACCGGCTTGCCGCTCAATGGCGCGACGCCGCTATCGGTATTTGCATCGACGGGCGCGAAATGAACACGCCATGGGCCAACGACTTGTCGGCCATCGACACGGCGGTCGCGGCGACGACGAGCGCGAGGGTGAGCGCGACGGTCGCGACCAGTTCGAGTGCGGCGAGGCGGCACTTCGACAGTGTCTTGTCGGCTTTGGGCGGCGCGAAACCGGGATTGCCGGTCAGCTCTGCCATGATGACCATCCTTCGCGAATCAGGTGGTTGTCGACGATGACCGCGGATGCCGGCATCCGTTCGGCCGGATTCAGGCGAAGCCATCGAAGAAGAGCGGCGATTTCGTGGAAATATGGTTAATGGGATGTTAACGCCGCCGGCGGCAAACAATTCGCCGAGTAGAGCGGTTGCTCATTCGACCAGCGCCGCGGCGGGCTGCCAATCCATGGCCACATGTCCGGGCTCGGCGGCAACCCGCTTTAGCCACGCGCCGATCGCGGGGAACGCCGACAGGTCGTAGTCGCATAGATGCGCCACGTGGCTGTAGGCGTAGAGCGCGATGTCGGCGATCGTGTAACGGTCGGCGACGAAGAAGTCGTGCAGCGCGAGATGCTTCTCCATCACGCCGAGCGCGCGATAGCCTTCCTCCATCCAATCTTCGAGGGCGTGGCGCTGCAACTCGCGCCCGCCCTTGACCAGCGTGAGCCAGAAATATGCGGCGCCCAGATTAGGCTCCAGGCTGTGCTGCTCGAAGAACATCCATTGCAACGCCTCCGCGCGTTCGATGCGGTCCTCGGGCGCGAGCGGCGAGCCGCCGGCTATGTACCAGAGGATGGCGTTCGACTCGGCGAGAT
>JASHRY010000205.1 GCA_030037105.1 Xanthobacteraceae bacterium | reverse complement strand
GAAGCGGAAGGACTTGTGCGCTGGATCGATACCGTGCGTCAGCATCACAGCCAGACCTACCAGCATTGCCTCTTGGTCACCGGCGTGGGCGTGGCGTTCGGCCAGCACCTCGGCTTTTGCAGCGGCGACCGGCAGAAGTTGGCGTTCGGGGGATTGCTGCATGATATCGGCAAGGCCGGGGTTCCCGTCGCAATCTTGGAAAAGCCCAGCGCCCTGACCGACAAAGAGATGGCCGTGATGAAGCAACATCCTCTCCTGGGATTCGAGGCGTTGCGCGCGATGCCGGGAATTCATCCGGACATGCTCGACGTGGTGCTTCACCATCATGAATATCTTGACGGATCGGGATATCCGCACGGGCTCGGGGCGGGTGAATTGTCCGACATCGTTCGCATGATGACGATCGCCGACGTGTTCGGGGCGCTGATCGAACGGCGCGCCTATAAACCTCCTTTCTCCTGCGAGGCGGTCTATCAGGTGCTGGAGAACATGGGCCGCAAGCTCGATACGGATCTTGTCCGTGAATTTCGACCGTTTGCGCGACTGCAGATCATATGCAGATCATATGAAGTTCGCAAACGACCGGTGTCGTTCCGTCTCGGCTTATTTCTTGCCGCGCGCAAAGGTGATGAGGAGCCAGGCCACCAGTGCGCCGCCGCCGGCGAGCGCGGCGATCTCGCCAAGCCTGCCGGGCATGATTACGGTCATGATCGCCAGCGCCGACAGTCCGAGATTGGCGAGGAAAACCCGCGCAATTATTTCGGTTGCGGAATAGCCGCCGTCGGTGGCGCGCTGATAGAAGTGCGTGCGATGAGCCTCCCAGACCGGCTTGCCGCGGCTCAGCCGCCATAGGAGCGTGATGGTGGCGTCGGCGAGATAGTAAAGCGGCATCACGATCGCGGCCACCAGATGCCCGCCCGCCGCGACCAAGAGCAGGAGCCAACCCAGGAGCAATCCGATCGGCAGGCTGCCAACGTCGCCGAGAAAGAGTCTCGCGACGGGACGGTTGAAATAGGCAAAGCCGAGCACCGCGCCGCCGAGCGCGAGCGCCACCACAGTACCGTCAGCCGGCAACGCCCCGGCAATCCCGAGCACGGTGAGGCTTGCCGTCAACGGGATGACTTCCGCCGCCGTCATCCAGTCGAGGCCGTCCATGAAATTGACCAGATTGACGAACCACAAGCCGCCCAGCACCAAGAGCGGCCGCTCCAGCCACAACGACAGTGGCCGGAACACGCGCAGATCTTTGGGCAGCGTATAAATGACGGCAGCGACAATGATCGCCTGCAACAAGAAGCGAGGGGCGATGCGAAGCAGGCGGATATCCGCGGTTACGCCGACGCCGGCCATCGCCGCCGCCGCCACGATGATCGCGGAAAGCGGCGCGTCGAGTGAAGCGCCGAACGATCGCAGGCCGACTGCGATGCCAATTGCGGCCACCATGGCGGCGAGTACGACAATTCCGCCGCCCTGCGGAGTCGGCGTGCTGTGCGAGGAACGAGCGTTTGGCTCCGCCAGGGCGTAGCGCCTGAGCAGCGGGTGGAGAAGAATGATCAGCACCGCGCTGCCGATGGCCGCGGCGATTACGGTAAGGGCGCCGACAATGGCCCCGACGCTCCCAATGTCCTTCATGGCGTGAACCCGTCGCCCAACCATCCGCGAACATCAATGCGGCTGATCACTCTGCCCGCTAAATTTTTCAATCTGTCCAGTCGCCAGTTGTCACGCTCATTGCCGCCACATTTTACGTATATTAACATTTTGTAGGGTGGCTATGGTGTGGCTTGTGGGAGGCCGATGCCAATGTCGGTCATGAGGGGGATTGGATCGCTCGCCCAGCCCATCCAGCTTGCTTTTGTGCTTACGGCAGGGTTGTTGACCGCCGCTTGCTTCCACCCGCTCTACGGCAATCAGCCAATCTCAGCCAATGAGACGATGAGTGACAAATTTCACTCGATCGAAATCGCCGATATTCCGGCGGGAAAAGGCACGCGAGATGCTCGACTCGCCGTCGCTTTGCGCAACGCACTTCTCAGCGAGTTCATCGGCAACGGCAGCGGTCCGGTCGCTCCCACGTACCAGCTGAACGTAAAGGTCAACTCGAGATTGCAAACGGTCATTGTCGACATACAGACTGGACTGGCCGACACCGAGGTCCAAACAGTGAATGCCACATTTACTCTGACCGAGATTGCGACCAACAAGATCGTTCTCAGTGACAATGCTTTTGCCCGCGCGTCATACCAGAGTCCCAGTGCAGAGCAGCGGTTTGCGCGCGAACGAGCGCGGCGCGATGCGGAGGATCGTGCCGTAGAGGTGGTCGCGCAAAACATAAGAAATAGGCTGGCGTCGTATTTCGTCGCCGGGACCTGATCTATAGCCGAAATGCGTTGATGTTCGCCGTTGTTGACCTGCGCGGCGCCTTCATGACGTCATGGGGCACGAACCGGCGCGCGCGCGTCGGTGGGCCGCCACGTAGGACGCGGAGCCCAGATGCTCTGACCAAGCTTTGGGCGCAGACCACAAGGCGAGGCTTTCGCGCGCAAGGTTAATGCTTTGCAAGGAAGGCTTTCGTTGTCCGGGCTGTCGGCTGAGGGATGGCTTGCCGCGCCGCAATCCCGCACAGGACCGACACGTCGCGACCTTAACAATTTCTTACTTGTTTTCAATGACCTGCCTTGGCAAAGCCATTTTTGGGAGAGAAGGAACAGGGCATTGGGGAAACTAACTTAGCTCGTCCTGTCGAACCGACCTTTGAGGCGCAAAAGGAGAGAGCAGGAGATTGCTCGACCTTCACAGAGCGCCGTGCCGCGCTGAGGAGTTCTAGCGAGTGAGCTGATGGTCGGTCCCAACTCTCGTCTGATGTGCGGAGGACCGCGGAAACAAGCGTCTGCTGCGCATGCTGGTAGCACGGTCTGAGTCTGTCGCTCAGTGGGGGCACAGTTTGCGGCACATCCGGATGGTCCCCCCCCGTTATCTCAGATTGCGCCGTCGCCGACCTTCCGCGCTGGTATTGCTGGTCAGTGTCGCTGCCGTGGCGATTTGGTTGTGCCTCGGCGGCTTGCCGGCGTCGAGCCAAGTCGCCAACACAAACCAATTGCGGTTCGCGTTGCCGCCGACTCATCCGAAACCGCCGCCCGCGCCGCGCGATGCACCCATGCTCGTGGAGGCCGCGGAGATCAGATACGATTACACGAACGACACGGTCGCCGCGATCGGCAATGTGCAAATTTACCATGCTGGATCAACTTTGGAGGCGGATCGAGTCATCTACGACAAGAAAACCAAGCGTTTGCGCGCTGAAGGCAACGTCAGGCTCACGGAACCGGATGGGAAGATAACCTACGGTCAAGTTATCGATTTGAGCGATGATTATCGGGATGGTTTTGTCGATTCACTGCGATTGGAAACAGCGGACAATACCCGCATGGCGGCGACGCGCGCCGACCGCGCCAAGGGCACGTACACGGTTCTGCAGAACGGTGTCTATACCGCATGCGAGCCCTGCAAAGACGATCCTAAAAAGCCGCCGCTCTGGCAGGTCAAGGCGGCGCGGATCATTCACGATAAGGACGAAAAGATGCTCTATTTCGAAGACGGGACCATCGATTTGTTCGGCCTGCCGATAGCTTGGTTTCCCTTCATGTCGACACCCGACCCGACCGTCAAACGCAAGAGTGGTTTTCTTTTTCCAATAATCACAACGAGCTCGACATACGGATTGGGCGTTGAGACTCCTTACTTCCTGGCACTGGCGCCGAGTTACGACCTGACGTTTTATCCAAAATATACGACCCAACAGGGCCTTCTAATGGAAGCGGATTGGCGTCAAAGGCTGGCCAACGGCTCCTACTCGATTATCGCCGCGGGGATTGACCAACAAGATCCCGGGTACTTTGCGGCGCGCGACGGCGCCGGCGCGCCATCGACGCAAACCTTTCGCGGCGCCGTTTTCACTGCAGGTCAATTCGACATCACCAGTCAGTGGGTATGGGGCTGGACCGGAATTTTGGTCAGCGACCCCACTTTTATAAGCGATTACACTTTGTATCATTTCTACAATGTTGATCCTTTTCATACCGGAATCGACCAATCGCCGGCAACCGCTTTTGGCGTGTCAGGCACCGAAGGGGTGTCGCAGCTTTACTTGGCGGGTCGGGGAGATCGCAGCTACTTCGATGTCCGCACAATCTATTATTATGGCTTTGAAGAGACCGATCAACAGGCCCAGCTACCGGTGATTCATCCGGTGCTGGATTACTCCAACGTGTTGGGTTCGCCGATTCTCGGCGGCGAAGTAAGCTACAAGATCAATCTAACCAGTCTAACCCGAGACGAGGCTAGCTGGGATGCGATCAGTCAATTTGCCGCAAACAACAACTACTGTGTCGATGGCGTAGCGAATACGACCAAGTCCACCATCCTCAATAAAACCAACTGTCTGCTAAGCGGCGTCCCTGGAGACTATACGCGCGCGTCCGCCGAGGTCGGCTGGCAAACCACTGTGATTACGAACAACGGGCAAATATTCAAGCCTTTCGTGCAGTTGCAGGGCGACGTCGCTTCCTTGGACGTCGACAATCAGCCTGGCGTAGCCAACTATCTTCCGATCGGCGACAGCGAGCCTGCCCGTTTTATGCCGGCCGTCGGCGTCGAGTACCATTATCCGGTCATTGACGTGGAATCGTGGGGCACGCAGACCATCGAGCCTATCGCCCAGCTCATCCTGCGGCCGAATGAAACCGAAATTGGCAAGTTTCCTAATGAGGATTCACAAGGTCTGGTTTTTGACGATACCAACTTGTTCAAGATCGATAAGTTCTCCGGCTGGGATCGAGTCGAAGGCGGCGGTCGCCTGAATGCCGGTGTCGAATACACGGCCCAGGTTAACGGCGCCGGTTCGTTCAACGCGCTTTTCGGGCAGTCCTATCAACTCTATGGTCTGAATTCGTTCGCAGTCAGCGATGTCACCAATACCGGCCTCGACAGCGGCCTCGATAAACCAATTTCGGATTACGTCTGGCGGCTCGCCTATCAGCCGAACTCCACGTATATGTTTGACATTCGCGGGCGAAATGACGAGGCGACTTTTGCGCCCGAGAGGTTTGAGGCGGAGACGCGCGCCCAATTCGATCGATGGGGCGTGAGTCTGATGTACGGCTATTACGCGCCGCAGCCGGAAATTGGCTTCCTGACACAACGCCAAGGCATAGTAGGAGGCGTGTCGTTCAAGGTGACGCCAAATTGGGTATTACTTGGACAGGCTCGCTACGATCTCATCGCCCATCAATTTAGCGTTTCGCGCATTGGTATCGGATACGTGGACGACTGCCTTCTGCTGTCGCTCAACTACACCACCACCTATACGTATAACGGCACGAATGCTCCGATCCCGAATAATGTGTTCGCCCTGCAGCTCACCCTGCGCACTTTGGGACCGAATTCTTTGGTTACGGGTGCATATGCATACTAAGCCGCGTCGCGCTGGCCGGGTGAAGGTGGCGCTCTGATCATACTGCAGAAGCCTCCGACAGAAACAGAGCTTGGGCGCGGCGCGCTCGCGGGCCTGCTATACAGTGTGGCGCCTGTCGTTGGGTCATTGGCGAGTTTCACGACGAGTCGGAGCCCACGGTGCTGGCGCTGCTCGGTGGCATATGCTACGCAGCGCCCGTTCTCGCGCTGTCCGGGCGACGGTGGCTTCCGCTCATGCGCAAACATCCGCAAATTGCGGCGCCAGGCGAGGCGCTCGTGGGCAAATCTACGCCGGCCGCCGGGTCAGACCCGGTTTGAGTCGGAGCGGGGTTGTGCATGCGCGTGACCATGATTGGTGCCGGATATGTGGGGCTCGTTTCCGCGGCTTGTTTCGCCGACTTCGGTCATCGCGTGACCTGCATCGACAAGGACGCCGCGCGGGTGGCGGCGCTCAATCGCGGCGAGATAACGATCTTCGAGCCGGGCCTCGCCGATCTTGTCGAAGTCAATGTCCGTCAAGGCCGACTCGAGTTTGCGGTGGAGATGGCGGTCGTCGGCGCGGCCGAGGCGGTGTTCATTGCGGTGGGCACCCCGGCGCGCCGCGGCGACGGCCATGCCGATTTGAGTTTCGTCTATGACGCCGTACGCGAGATAGCGCCGCGACTGTCCGACACTGCGGTGGTGATCACCAAATCGACGGTTCCAGTCGGCACCGGCGATGAGATCGAACACATCCTGCGCGAGCAACGTCCCGACGCCGATTTGCCGGTTGTGTCCAACCCGGAATTTTTGCGGCAGGGTGCCGCCATACAGGATTTCAAGCACCCCGACCGCATCGTGGTCGGCACCGATGATGCGCGCGCCCGTGCCGTGCTCGCCGATATCTATCGTCCGCTCTACCTCAATGCCGCTCCGATCGTGTATGTCAGCCGCCGGACCGCCGAGCTTATCAAATACGCATCGAACGCCTTTCTCGCCACCAAGATTACCTTCATCAACGAGATCGCCGATCTCTGCGAGCGCGTTGGCGCCGACGTACAGGACGTGGCGCGCGGCATGGGCCTCGACAACCGCATCGGTGCGAAATTCCTCCATGCCGGCCCCGGCTTCGGCGGCTCATGCCTGCCGAAGGACGCCGCCGCGCTGATCAAGGTCGCGCATGATCACGGCGCGCGTTTGCGTGTCGTCGAAACGGTTGTCGCCGTGAACGAGCAGCGCAAACGCGCCATGGCGCGCAAGGTGGTGGCCGCGCTCGATGGTTCGATCCGGGGCAAGACGATCGCGGTGCTGGGCCTCACTTTCAAGCCGAACACCGACGATATGCGAGATTCGCCGGCGGTCCCCCTGATCACCGCGCTCCGTGATCTCGGCGCTAAGATTCGCGCCTACGATCCGGCGGGCATGGAACAGGCCAAGCTGCATCTGCCCGACGTGATCTACTGCACCAGCGCCTATGCCGCCGCCGAGGGCGCCGAAGCCGTGGTGATCGCGACCGAATGGGAACGCTTCCGCGCGCTCGACCTCGATCAGCTCAAGCGCATGATGGCGCGGCCGGTGATCGTCGATTTGCGCAATATCTATCGTGCCGAGGAGATGAAGCGGGCAAATTTCCGCTATCTCGGCATCGGCCGGGCCGGCGTCGAATGATAGGAAATTGCGAATCGACCGGACTGGGAACCATGGGCCGGACGAACATGACGACACCGTCAAGAACGTCGAGGCGCCGAAGGTCGCCTGCTGCCATATCCACGCAAGATGTTGCGCGCGGGCCGCTCGAAGCACACGTAGCTTAGACGGCTGACACATAGCAGCAGGATCAGGCACGTACCCCACAGCACCCAGTGATAAAGATTTAATGCTTGGAGCCGCAGCAAAAAGGGTGCAAAGAAAGCGTGAAGCAGATACAGCGAATAACTCGCTTCGCCGGACGAGACCATGAACGGGCGCGCGCACAGTCGAGACAAAACCGCCTCAGGAAACATAACAATCAGATAGATCGAGAGCACAACGAGCGGACCGTAAAATAATGAAGCGTTGCGCCCGACAAAGCCGTTGTGGGGGGCGATGGTCCCATACAGGTAAAAATGTGTTCCAAATAGAAGCAGCGTCGCTGCGAGCACCAACCATTTTCCATGGGGATTGACGACCTTCGCTGTGAGAAATGACTGAGCGACAGCAACGCCGGCGAAGAAATGCGCAATCTGGCTTATGGGGTTAAAATAATATAGCCATCGCAACAGAGAATCTTGATAGCCATTCTGTTCGGTGGCGATTGGCTCGAAGGCTGCTAGCGCCGATTGCTCGATCAGATTGCCATGGACAAAGCATTCATAGACGAAGGCAAAAAGCACTAAATAACCAACGCCTGCGACAGCAAATAGAGCCGTTGCCCGCATTGTGGCTGCCCATTGACCATAGAAGCAGTAAACGACATAGAGAAACACCTCCGCGCTGATCGACCAGCTTACCGATGCCATCATGCCGTATTGATAAATAAGGCTGTTCTTACAGACGACGCCATAGACCCAATCCTGGGTGAGCGTGAGATAGTATGGCAGCGCGAGAACAAGCCCCGCTGGATGCCCGACCAATGCGCATGATCCCGACCGGTGCCAGAGTAAGAGTATAAATTCGGTTAGAAAAACTAAAATATACAGTGGATAAAGACGCGAGAAACGGGCGATGGCGAACTCTTTGAGCCCTCCTGGCTGCCTGAGCAGGGTGCCGTAATTGTAGTGAATCACGAAGCCGCTGAGGACGAAGAAGAGCGTCATCCCGAGGCCAGACAGAGACATGATGAGGTCGGTCAGAGCGGGCCTGGCGCGAGTATCCATGCTGAATAGTGAGCCGCGGCAACAAACAAGGCAGCGATAAAGCGAATGCCATCCAATGCCGCGATATGTTTTTTTGTTGGCGAACTGAGAGCCTGCCCAGCCATAGCGCGCAGCATCTGGCTTGGAACGGCGATTTTCACGTCAACCCCCTCGCTAACACGAAGCTGAAGGGAAGCGTCCTTCGCGTCAAGTGGAAAGATTGTTCAGAAAAACTCCTGATACCACCGAGTTGAGCGGGACTGTCATCGTGCGTGGATCATCCGACCTCAGCGACGTCCGCGTAGGTCACGACATTCTTGATGCAGGTTTGGCAACGACGCGCTCGGCGCGACAGCCGAAGTTGAGCTTTAACTGAGAAACGATCACATGGAAACGGTTCCGGCGGCC
>JASHRY010000204.1 GCA_030037105.1 Xanthobacteraceae bacterium | reverse complement strand
TTTTGGCGGACGCCAGTCGTCTGCGTTCTGCCATGGATAAAATCGGCCGACATTCCCAGGGAAACCATTCCGCCGACATTTCCAGGGAAACCATTCCAATGAGGGCCGGTTGATTGAGGAGCGAGCCGCCCAGGACTGTTAGCAACAAACCGAAAATGCTGCTAAAGCCTTGAAAATGAACAAGTTCTTCACTTTTAAAGCTTGCAATGAAGGAGCGAGTCTTGAACAGTTTCCGTGGAACGGAGGACGCTATGGTTGCGCAAGACTTTCGCCGGCAGCTCGAAGGTTTCGGATTGACTACGGCCAATATCCTCTATCGACGACCCGATCATCCCTGGCTGCTGCAGACTTATGTCTGGCAGGATTACGACCTCTGCCCGGTGTTCCCGGTACTGAACAAATTCCTCAGTTTCTGGCTGGAGACTCTTGACGGTTCGCTTTATTCGGTGACGGTTGCGCATGCGCGGCTGATCAAGCCGGCCGAGATCCGCGCGATCGACGGCGAGTTTCGGCTTCACTAAACCAGACGACCGACCACGGACAACGGACCACGGAATATATAATGCAAGTGTCGAGCTATCTGTCGTCCGTCCTCCGTCCTCTGTAGGTCTGCTTCACCCATGCGCATCCGCTTCGATTTTGGCGTATTGACGCTTGACGCCGAGACTCTCGACACGCCGACCGCGAAAGCGCTTGCTGCGGCGCTTCCGATCACGGCATCAGCGCTCACCTGGGGCGAGGAGGTCTATTTCGAAATCCCGCTCTCTATCCTTCCCCGCGAGCGGGCGCAGGGTGGCGGGCTCGCGCGCGAGAAGAATGCACGCGCGGTGGTTGTGCCGGGCGAAATTGCTTATTGGCCCGAGGGTCATGCGATCGCCATCGGCTTCGGCCGCACGCCGATCTCGAAAGGCGACGAAACGCGGCTCGCGAGCCCCTGCAACATCTGGGCGAAGGCGCTGGAAGACGTGAAGATGCTTGCGAGGGTGCGGGCCGGCGCCAAGGTCAAGGTGACAGCGGTCGATTAGCCGGTAATGCGCGCGTTATCCCCGGCCGACGAACGGCATCTTGTTCGCCATCACCGTCATGAACAGCACGTTGGCATCGAGCGGCAGGCTCGCCATGTAAGCCACGGCGCGGCCGACATCCTCGACGTTCATGCGCGCTTCCGGCACGGTGCGACCATCGGCTTGCAGCATTCCTTCGGCCATTTTTTCGGTGAGCGGGGTCGCGGCGTTGCCGATGTCGATCTGGCCGCAGCAAATATCGTAATTGCGGCAATCGAGCGCGGTCTGCTTGGTCAGGCCGGTCACGGCGTGCTTGGTCGCGGTGTAGGCGGCGGTGCCCGGGCGCGGCGTGTGCGCCGAGATCGAGCCGTTGTTGATGATACGGCCGCCGCGCGGATCCTGCGCCTTCATGATCTTGATCGCTTCCTGAGTGCACAGGAACACGCCGGTCAGATTGGTGGCGACGACGGCCTGCCACCGCTCCAGGGGAATCTCCTCGATGGACGTGCCGCGCATGCTGATCCCGGCATTGTTGAACAGGAGGTCGAGCCGGCCGAAAGCGTCTTTGGTCTTGGCGAACAGCGCGCGGATCGCCGCCGGCTCTTTGATATCGGTCGGCACCACCAGCGTTGCGCCGCCCGCCTCCTTCGCCACCGCGTCGAGCTTTTCCCGGCGCCGGCCGGCGAGCACGACCGCAAACCCCCCGCGCGCGAGCGCGAGCACGGCGGCCCTGCCGATTCCGCTGCCGGCTCCCGTCACCAACGCGATTTTCTGCGCGGGCATCGGCGTCTCCCTCTGCATCGCCGAAGGGAATATCACCTCTCTCCGCATGCGGGGAGAGGGTCGCGCGTTCAGCTCGCGAGCGCGACTTCCTGGTCGGGGCTGCCGACGTGGTATTTGTCGGGGGAAGCGAGGCGCATGTTGATCTCGGCCGCCGGGCCCGGCCGGCCGAAGCGGAAGCCCTGCACGGCGTGGACGCCCGCGGCGCGCAGGAACAGATGTTGCTCGGCGTTCTCCACGCCCTCGGCGGTCACCCGCATGCCGAGCCCGCGGCCGAGGCTGACGATCGCATGGACGATGGCCACGGCGTCGGGCGCCGTCTCGATGTTGCGGACGAAGCTCGTATCGATCTTGAGCCTGTCGAACGGGAAACGCCGCAGATAGAGCAGGCTCGAATAGCCGGTGCCGAAATCGTCGAGTGCGAAGTGCACGCCGATGGCTTTAAGACGCAGCATCGACAGCTCCGCCGTTTCCAGGTTGCCAATGAGCGTGCTCTCGGTGATCTCCAGTTCGAGACGGCTGGGATCGAAATCGGCCTCCTCCAAAATGCGCTCGACCACATCGACGAAATCGGAGCGACGGAATTGCAGCGGCGAGACGTTAACGGCGACGGTCAATCCCGGCCAAGCCCGGCCGTCGAGACACGCGCGGCGCAGCATCCACTGCCCGAGTTCGACAATGAGGTCGGAGTGCTCGGCAATTGGAATGAAATCCGCGGGCGGAATGTCGCCGGCGACCGGGTGGATCCAGCGCGCCAACGCTTCGACGCCGATCATTTTGTCGCCGCTGGCGTTGACGATCGGCTGATAGACGGCATTGAGACCCTCGTTGCGGATCGCCTGCAGCAGATCGCCTTCCAACAGCTTGCGGTGCGAGAGGGCGGCATCCATGGCCGCGTCGTAGATACAAGCCCGGTTGCGGCCCTCGTTCTTGGCGCGGTAAAGCGCCATGTCGGCGTAGCGCAAGATGTCGCCGGCGTCGTGGGCGCGGCGATCGATGACGGCGATGCCGATGCTGGCGCCGATGACGATGTTATGGCCGTTGATCGAGTAGGGCGCACAGACGGCGGCGATGATGCGTCCGGCGATCGCCTGCAGCGAATAGGAGTCGGAGTTGCAGGTGGTGATGATGGCGAACTCGTCGCCGCCGAGGCGGGCGACGAGATCATCGCCGCGCAAGATTCGGCTCAAGCGTCGGGTGACGTCGTGAATGAGTTCGTCGCCGATATGATGCCCGAGCGTATCGTTGACGTCCTTGAAATGATCGAGATCGACGTAGAACACGGCCCCCGAGGGGCCGCCGCGGCGTACCTCCTCGATGACGGTCTCCAGCCGCTCGCTGAAATAGATGCGGTTGGGCAAGCCGCAGACCGGATCGTGCAGGGCGAGGTGACGCAGTCGCGTTTCGCCGGCGGCGATCGTGCGCGCCGTCCGTCGCATGTAGCGTATCACCAGGCCGAGGAGGAGCGCGAAGCCGGCGACCGCCGCGGCGATGAAAGGGATCACGTTCGCCACGATCGCGCCGTCGCGGCCGGCCCGCTTCCAGGCCAGGCGGGCGATCGTGCCGCCGCGGGCGTCGACAATCGCGACGCTCCGCCCGCCGCCCGGCGCTGCCGCGGCGTCGATGCTGTGTAGCCCGGGCAATTGCAGCCGGCTGCCGATCTCGGCCAGCATGTCGTCGTCGATATATTTGACGGAGATCACGATCGGCGCGTGCTCGTTGCCGCGTGCAAGGTCGCTGTCGGAACCGACCGCCACCGCCGCGACGATTGCCGGCCTGTTCATGAACTGCTGGATCAGTGCCGCGCGCCGGCCGGATCTTACTGGATCTTGCGCGACGGCAACGGGGAGAGCGCCGCTCGACACCGCGGTCCGACGCCCGCGCAGAAGATCGAGGCTGCCGGCAAGCTCGGCATTGAGATCGATGGCGCCGGTATCGCCGGAGCGGGACAGCGCGTATTCGACCTGGTCGGAGCCGTCGAAGACCACGACGACGTCGTGGCCGAAAAAGGCCTGCAACCAATTTCCGACATTGCGCGCGACCCACTGCCGATCGTCATCGAGGCGGATTGCGCGGGTGGCCTGCTCGGTCGCGGCGACGCTTTCGACTTCACGCAACACGCGCACGCCGCGATCGGCGATGGCCTGCTGGATCAGTTGCCGCTCGCGATTGAGCGAAACCTCGTCCGCGTGGCGCGTGGAGATCAGCACGGCGACGACGACGCCGACGATTGCCGCGGCGACGATCGCGCCGATCAGCAGGATCAGGTGCGGGCGTGCCTGGTCCCAGCGCGGCCATTTGCGCTCCTCGGCGATTCGCCGTTGCGCCGAAGTCACTGCGCTCCCACCCACGGCGTCATCCTTGTTCGCGCCGACTATGGGACGGAAAAGATTGCAAAATCGCTTGCGGATCACGCGATCGGACTGCTGCCGGAGCGAGCTGGCGTGAATTTGCCGCGGGCAGTTAACGCCGCGTAAATTTCGGCGACTCGACCACAGGGTCACCCCCAGTAACGGGCCGTCGCCGGCTGCCGATTCCGTCAAGCGGAAGCCGTCCGCAGGCACCGCTCCAGTTCAGCCGCGGCCGGTAGGCGTTGCCGCCACGATCCAGCGCGCGATTGCAGGCCAGGCTTCGTGCAGCGTGCGCGCGCCCATGAACAGGCCGATGTGGCCGCCGGGCACGAGCTTCTTCTCGATCTTGCCGTTCGGCGTGCCGAGGTATTTTTCGGCGTCGAAGACCTGCTCCTTGGTGGTGATGTCATCGGACTCGCCGGCAAGCAAGTACACCGGGCAGATCACGTTCTTCAGGTTTAGGCGGCGACCAAGGCCGACGAAAGTTCCCTTGGCGAGTCGATTCTCCTTGAACAGTTGCTTGATCACCTGGAGATACCAGCGTCCCGGCAGGTCGATCGGATTTTCGTACCAGCTTTCGAAGGTCTCTTCTTTAGCCAAATAGTCCGGGTCGCCGATGCGCTCGTAGAGATCGATGTGCTCTTGGATATAATGCTGCTCGGGATGCATGTTCTTCCAGCCCTGCAGCATGAATCTCCCCTTCATCACTCCGCCACCGAGCGTAACCAGCTCCTCATAAAACGACATTGGAGATTGATGAACCATGCGCTTGATCGGTCCGTTACCGGCGTCGGTGTCGATCGGCGCGCCCGCTAGCACCAGCGAATTCATCTTTTCGGGGAAGCGCGAGGCGATCATCGCCGAAACCCAGCCGCCCTGGCAGAGGCCGACAAGGTTGACGCGGCCGCCGAGGTCGTCGATGACAACCACCATCTCTTCGAGATAATTGTCGATCTCGAAGTCCTTCATGTCGGAGGTTGCCGGCTTCCAGTCGGTTAGCGCGACGTGGCTGATGCCGTTTGCAAGCAGCGTCTCGACCAGGCTCTGGCCCTTGTGATAGTCGGCGATCATGGCGGTGTGCCCGGCATGCGGCGCATCGATCAAGGTCGGGATGCCGTCCTCCTTGCCGTAATCGCGCAGCCTCATGGTGCGCAGATCAAGCCGCACCGTGTTGGCCGTCGCCAAGTCCGGGCGCAAATCGTCGTGGATCTTGATCTCTTCCTCGACGAATTTGAGGTTCTTGGCGTAAAGCTCCATCCCCTGCTCGGCGAGCGAGGCCGCCATAGCCATCGGCCAGAACGCCGGTACGCTGGTCAGCGAGAATTCCGAGGATTTGGCTGTGGGTTCAAACGCCATGGTGTTGCACCGACGATGAAGTCATCAGGCCGTAACGCGGCCTTCGATGCGCGCGAGATGATGGGCTTGATGAGCGGCGCGGTGCTCCACCAGCCGGGAGGTACCCACTTTGACGGCGCTGCCGATAAGGAACGAGACGAGGGAGTAGCCCCACACCAGGAGCGCGAGCCGCCAACCGGTCGGCGTGACGAACCAGCCGTAGACGACGACCAGGGTGCCGATCAATTGGGTGGCCTCGCAAGGCGCGACGAGTTTCCAGCTTGGCCACGGACGTTCCCAGATCGGGCCCTTATTGCGTGTCAGATAGATTGTCATGTGTCCGGCCACTAGCAGCTTGAGGAAAATGAGCGATTGTACAGCCGCCGCCGGCAGCCCGAGATAATTGCGAAGAATCCAAAAGATTCCGAAGCTGCTGATGACCCCGAAGACGCCGAGCGCGGAGGCGATCGTGAGAACACGCCCCATGTTCCAACGGACCGGATACGGCGCGAGCGCGGCGTTGTCGTAGGCGATCATCATGATCGGGAGGTCATTGAGCAGCGCCAAGAGAACGACCATGATTGCCGTGACCGGATAAAAGTTGAAAACCAGGATACTGGCCGTCATGAAAAGGAGGACACGCGTTGTCTCCGCGATGCGGTAAGTCGCGTAGCCGGTCATGCGCTCAAAGATTTGCCGTGCTTCCTCGATCGCATGCGTGATCACCGAAAGGCCGGGCGCGGTCAGTACCAGATCGGCCGCGGCCCGTGCCGCATCGGTCGCGCCGCTGACGGCGATGCCGACGTCGGCCTGTTTCAAGGCCGGCGCGTCATTGACGCCGTCGCCGGTCATGCCGACGATATGGCCGGCGTCCTGCAGTGCCTTGACGATTCTGAACTTGTGCTCGGGAAACACGCGGGCGAAGCCGTCGGCCGCGATGATCCGCGACGCGTCCACCTCGCCCCCTTCTTTGCTGAACATCGCGTCGGCGACGACGATATTCTGACCAAGCTTAAGCTGTGCGGCGATCTGCCTGGCGATCGCCTCGTGGTCGCCGGTGACCATCTTGATATCGATGCCCATGGCGCGTGTAGCGGCGATTGTCGTCGCACAATCCGCCCGCGGCGGATCGAACAGCGGCAGGAGGCCGAGAAAGCGCCAGCCGCCTGCCTCGTCGGTGCGCGCGACGCCGAGCGTGCGGTAGCCTTTGTTCGCGTCCTGATCGATGGTCGCGGAAATCATGCGCCGCGCCTCCGCGTCGGGCCTGCAGAGATCGACGATCACCTGCGGCGCGCCTTTGCCGACTTTGAAGCGCTGATTGTCGCGATCGATCGTTGCCTCAGAGCGCTTCGTCACCGGGTCGAACGGGTGAAAGGCCGTCACCACGCAGCCGTCGAGGCGTAAATCGGCGGGCGCTGCGGCAAAGATCGCGGCGTCGATCGCATCCGGCGCATCACGCCGCGAGGCCAGCATCGCCGCCAACATGAGGTCGTCGGGCGCGACGCCGGGCGCCGGCTGCGGCTGGCCGAGGGTGAGTTCGTTCTTGGTCAGTGTCCCGGTCTTGTCGCTGCACAGCACATCCATGCCGGCCATCTCCTCGATGGCTACGAGGCGCGCGACGATGGCCCGCATGCGCGCCAGGCGCTCGGCGCCGACCGCCATGGTAACCGAAAGCACCGCCGGTAAGGCGACCGGGATTGAGGCGACTGTGAGTATGAGGGCGAACTGAACTGTCTCGAGCGGCGGATCGCGACGGAAAAGGGCGGCCAGGCCGATCATGAGGACCAAGCCGACGGTCACCAGGATCAGAAAGTTGCCCACGCGCAGCACGGCGCGCTGGAAATGGGAGACGGTCCTGGCATGTTCCACGAGGCGGGCTGTCTTTCCGAAATAGGTTTTCCCGCCCGTCGCAACGACGATGCCGTCCATCTCGCCCTGCCTGGCGATGGAGCCAGAGTAGGCTTCGTCGCCGGCTTTTTTGTCAACAGGCAGCGATTCGCCGGTTAGCGACGATTGGTCTACGCTGAGGTAGGCGCCTGCTATCAATTTCAAATCGGCGGGCACGATGTTGCCGAGCTTGACGTGCACAAGGTCACCGGGGACGAGCAACCTCGCTTCGATGTCCTTCCAAAGGCCGTCACGTTTCACGCGCGCCTTGACCGCCAGCCGCTGCTTCAGGAGCGCGATGGCATTGTCGGCTTTGAACTCCTGCCAGAAGCCGACGCCGGCATTGATGAGGAGCATTGCCACGATGATCGCGAGATCATCCCAATGGCGGAGTATTGCCGAAAGCGCCGCGGCGATCTCGATCATCCAGGGGATCGGTCCCCAGAAGAAGCGTGCCATGCGCTCCAGCACGCCCGTCCGACGCTCGGCGAGAGCATTCTCGCCGTATTGGACAAGCCGCCGCGCGGCCTCTGCTTCGCTCAGCCCCGCTGCGACAGCCGGCGCCGCACCGCGCGCGGTCCCCTTCGCAACTTCATTCATCCTGGCCTCCCGTCTTGGCGGGGCATGTTGGTTATGACTTCTCGCTCCTGGGTCCTTTAGAGTTCTTGCGCCTCAATCTCTGCGCTCTTCGGTTCCCAGCTTGCGCCGACGAGACGCCAGGAGTGGCGCGCGATCATCAGATCCTCGTCGGTCGGGATCACCCACGCCGAAACCGTGCTGTCGGACTTGCTGATGCGCGGGCCGCCGGCCGCGTTTGCCGCCGCGTCGATCGCCAAGCCGAGCCACGCCGCTTTTTCGCAAACCCGGCGGCGGATCTCGGGAGCGTGCTCGCCAATGCCGGCGGTGAAAACGAGGGCCTCAAGCCCTTCCAGCGCCGCGGCAAGCGAGCCGAGTTCGCGGCAGATGCGATAGACAAACAGATCGACGGCGGCGACGGCGTTCGGATTCTCGCTTTCCAGAAGCGTCTTCATGTCGTCGCTCAGCGCGGACACGCCGAGCAGCCCCGAGGATTGATACAAGAGATCGCTGATCGCCGCGGCAGCCATCTTCTTTTCCTCCAAGAGATAAAGCACGACGCCGGGGTCGAGGCTGCCGCAGCGCCGGCTCATCATTAATCCGTCGAGCGCGGTGAAGCCCATCGTGGTGGAGACGCTCTTGCGCTGCTTCATGGCGCACATGCTGGCGCCGCTGCCAAGATGGGCGACGACCACGCGGCCCTGCGCGGCGGGCGAGCTGATCACGTCGGGCAGGACGCTCGCGATATATTCGTAGGACAATCCGTGGAAGCCGTAGCGGCGGATTCCTTCCTCGCTGAGCCGGCGCGGCAGGGCATAGGCGGCGGCAACTTCCGGCTGGGTGTGATGAAAGGACGTGTCGAAACACGCGACCTGCGGCAGTTTCGGATGCAGCTTGGCGAGCGCCGCGATGGCGGCAAGGTTGTGCGGCTGGTGCAGCGGCGCCAATGGCACTAGGCGCACAAGTTCGTCGATGACCGACTCGTCGATGCGCACCGGCTCCGCGTAGCTCAGGCCGCCGTGAACGACGCGGTGTCCCGCCGCGATCAGGCGATGCTCGGCGAAGTGGTCGGCGAGCCATGGCAACAGCGCGGCCAGCGCGTCTTCGTGGCTCGCGCCGTGAGGGAGGTGTTGATCGACGAGGGGGGCTCCGGCACCGTCCTTGGCGGTGAAATGGATGCGGCGGCCGATTCCAGCGAACTGACCCTCGCAAAGGAGATCGGCGCGGCTCGGCCGCTGCTCGCCGGGGAACAGCGAGAATTTCACGCTCGACGAGCCGGCATTGACGACGAGGATCGCATCGGTCACGGCATTGCTCCCGCCGGATGCCGCGCCAGGAGGAGCGCGATCGCGCAGGAACCAAGCCGCGCCTGCGTCTTGTCGGCGCGGCTGGTGAGGATGATGGGGAGGCGGGCGCCGAGCGCGATGCCGGCAATCTGCGCCTCGGCTAGATATTCGAGCTGCTTCGCCAGCATGTTGCCGGCTTCGAGATCGGGAACGACGAAAATATCGGCCTGACCGGCGACCGGCGAGACGATCCCCTTGGTGCTGGCGGCTTCCGCGGAGACGGCATTGTCGAAAGCCAGCGGGCCATCGAGAATGCCGCCGGTGATCTGGCGACGATCGGCCATTTTGCACAGGGCGGCGGCGTCGATCGTCGATTTGATCTTCGACGAGACCGTCTCGACCGCGGAAAGAATGGCGACTTTCGGCAGGGGAAGCCCGAGCACATGGGCAAGGTCGATGGCGTTCTGCACGATGTCGACTTTGTCCTCCAGAGTCGGGTAGATGTTGAGAGCGGCGTCGGTGACGAAAAGCGGCCGCGGATAGTCGGGCACGTCGATGACGAAGACGTGGCTCATGCGCCGGTCGGTGCGCAGCTTCTCCGCGCGCACGATCGCGCCCATAAACTCGTCGGTATGCAGGCTGCCCTTCATCAGCGCCTCGACCTTGCGGTCGCAGGCGAGCATGACGGCCGCCGCCGCAGCCGCGTGGCTGTGTTCGGTCGGCACGAGGTCGTAGGCAGAAACGTCGAGCTTCGCCTGTTCCGCCGCGGCGCGAATCTTGGCCTCGGGCCCAACCAGGACCGGGACGATGAGCTTCTCCTTGGCAGCTTCGATGGCGCCCGCCAGCGACACTGTGTCGACCGGATGCACGATGGCGGTGCGGAGCGGCGCCAGCCCGCGCGCCTTTTCAATAAGCTGCTGATGATGACGACTGTTCATCCGCATCCTCGCTGAGATTGCAATCATGCACTATTGCCGGCGTCGATGCGTTAACCGTTGACGGCCGGCGCCGCTGCGGCGTCCGTGAAGCCGCCGATCATCAGACGGGGCTCCGGTGGGAATGAGCTTGACAGCGTTGGGCAATGAGATTGCCTTTTTCGTGTCCGCTACTCCCTCATGTTTGAGCCAACGTGGTCACGTCGGTCGCAGGTCCGTTCCGCCAGCCGCCTGGGAGGTTGCCGCACTGCGTCAGTCCCCGCCTGCTTATCAGCAGCATCAAATCTTGCAAAAGCGTCGTCGACTTGTTGCGGTAGATCAATTCCTGCTGAATTAATGGTGCCGGAATTCAAAAGCACCGCGGCTGCCGCGCGCAAGTCTCGCTTCCCAAGAAACGCTGAAGCCCCGCCGCAGCGCGCCAGCCTTTTGTCACGCTGGCAAGCGTCAGTCTTATAAATCCTGCAGCCGTCGTCCTTCGGCGACGACTCGTTCGAGCAGCGGCGCCGGCCTGAAGTCCCCACCCATCGCCGCCGCGAATTCCCGCATCTTGGCGAGGACTTTTTCCGGACCGATCAGGTCGGCGTAGAACATCGGGCCGCCGCGATAGGCAGGCCAGCCGTAGCCGTTGATCCAGACGATGTCGATGTCGGAGGCGCGCTGCGCCTTGCCCTCGGCGATGATCTTGGCGCCCTCGTTGATCATCGGATAAATGCAGCGCTCGAGGATTTCGTCATCGGAGATTTTGTGCCGGTTGACGCCCTTCTTGGCGGCAAAATCGAGGATGATCTTCTCAACCAGGGCCGAAGGCTTCGCAGTGCGCCGTTCGTCATAGTCGTAAAAGCCGGCGCCGGTCTTTTGGCCGCGCCGACCCATCTCGCAAAGGATCTCGCGGATGGTCGAGGACCTGCTCGTCTCCTTCGACCAGCCGATATCGAGGCCGGCAAGGTCGCTCATGGCGAACGGTCCCATGGGCAGGCCGAAATCGTAGATCACGCGGTCGACGTCCCAGGGCATGGCGCCTTCGAGGATCAGCTTTTGCGCTTCGCGCTGGCGCTGGGCCAGCATGCGATTGCCGACAAAGCCGTGGCAGACGCCGACCAGCACGGCGACTTTGCCGATCTTGCGCGCGAGCCGCATGACCGTGGCGATCACCGGCTTCGCCGTCTTCGCCCCGCGCACGACTTCGAGGAGCCGCATGACGTTCGCCGGCGAGAAGAAATGCATGCCGAGAACGCGGTCCGGCCGGCGCGTGACCGCGGCAATCTCGTCGATGTCGAGGTAGGACGTGTTGGAGGCGAGGATCGCGTCCGGCTTGGCAATGGTGTCGAGTCTGCGGAAGATCTCCTTCTTGATGTCCATGTTCTCGTAGACCGCCTCGATGACGAGATCGCAATCGGCAACGGCGTCGAGGTTGAGGCCGGGGCTGAGAAGACCCATCCGCCTGTCGACGTCGGTGCCGGTGAGGCGGCCTTTTCTGGCGGTGTTGTCGTAATTGCGGCGGATCGTGGCGAGGCCGCGGTCGAGCGCGTCCCGCGCCGTCTCGATGATCGTCACCGGAATTCCGGCGTTGAGGAAATTCATCGCGATGCCGCCGCCCATCGTGCCGGCGCCGATCACGCCGACCTTGTTGACCGGCAGGGTCGGCGTGGCGTCGGCAATGTCGGCGATCTTCCACGCCTTGCGCTCGGCGAAGAAGACGTAGCGCTGCGCGCGCGATTGCGCCGTCGGGATGAGGTCGAGAAACGCCTGCCGCTCGAGCTTCAAGCCCTCGTCGAAGGGCAGCTCCACGGCGGCCTCGACCGCGCGCAAGGCGGCGTGCCAGGCTTCGAAGCCGCGATACTTGCGGGCATATTCGCGCCGCGCCGTGTCGAAAATCTCCGGGTGCCCGCGCGCCGCTTCGATCTTCCCGTTGATGTCGCGGATTTTACGCAACGGCATGTGGGTGTCGACGACCTTGCGCGCAAAGGCGAGCGCGCCTTGGCGCAATTGTCCTTCCTCGACGAGCGTATCGACCACGCCCCAGTGCAGAGCTTCGGCAGCGCCGAACGGCGCGCCCAAAAGGATGACCTCGAGCGCGTTTTCGACCCCGCTCAGGCGCGGTAGGCGCTGCGTGCCGCCGGCGCCGGGAATGAGGCCGAGCTTGATCTCGGGAAAGCCGAATTTCGCCGACGGCACCGCGACGCGGTAATGGCACATGAGAGCCATTTCGAAACCGCCGCCCAAGATGGTGCCGTGCATGGCGGCGATGACTGACTTGGGGCCGCCTTCGAGCGCGGCTTGCAGCTCGGGCAGCGACGCGCCCTTGGTGGGTTTGCCGAATTCGGAAATGTCCGCGCCGGCAATGAAGGTGCGGCCGGCGCAAATCACCACGATGGCTTTGACGGCCGGGTCCGCCGCCGCCTGCGCAAGCCCGTCGCGCAGACCGTTGCGCACGTCCGCCGAAAGGGCGTTGACCGGCGGCGAATCGATCGTCAGCACGGCGATATTGCCGTCGCGGGCGAGATCGGTCACGGCGTTGACGGCGGCCATCGCTCGTTGCTCCCTGCATTCCTGCTCGCGCGAATTTATATCCGCGCGTCTGCGCGCTCAGACCGATGCGTTGGTGTATTTGCGTATTTCCAGGCGCGCGATCGCCCGGCAATGGACTTCGTCGGGGCCGTCGGCAAGCCGAAGCGTGCGGATATGCGCGTAAGCCCGCGCCAGCCCGGCGTCGGTCGTCACGCCCATGCCGCCGTGCGCCTGGATCGCGTCGTCGATCACCCGCAGCGCCACGCGCGGCGCCGCCACCTTGATCATGGCGATTTCGAGCTGCGCCGCCTTGTTGCCAACCTTGTCCATCATGTCGGCGGCCTTGAGGCAGAGGAGCCGCGTCATCTCGATGTCGATGCGCGCTTCGGCGATGCGCTGCTCCCAGACCGAATGTTCGGCGATCTTCTTGCCGAAGGCGACGCGGGAGAGAAGCCGCTGGGTCATTTTCTCCAGCGCGACCTCGGCGACGCCGAGCGCGCGCATGCAATGGTGGATGCGGCCCGGGCCGAGCCGTCCCTGTGCGATCTCGAAACCGCGGCCTTCGCCGAGAATGAGGTTGCCGGCCGGCACGCGCACATTGTCGAGAACGACGTCGGCGTTCCCGTGCGGCGCCTCGTCATAGCCGAACACCGGCAGCATGCGCACGACCTTGACGCCCGGCGTATCGAGCGGGACGAGGATCTGCGATTGCTGCTCGTGCCGGGCGCGTCTCGGGTCGGTCTTGCCCATGACGATGGCGATCTTGCAGCGCGGATCGCCGACCCCCGATGACCACCATTTGCGGCCCTTGATGACATAGTCGGCGCCGTCGCGGACGATCGAGGTCTCGATATTGGTGGCGTCGGAGGAGGCGACTGCGGGCTCGGTCATCAGGAACGCCGAGCGAATCTCGCCGGCGAGCAGGGGCTTGAGCCATTTGGCCTTTTGCTCAGGCGAGCCGTAGCGGTGCAGGACTTCCATATTGCCGGTGTCGGGCGCCGAGCAGTTGAAGACTTCTGACGCCCAGGAGACGCGGCCCATTTGCTCGGCGCACAGGGCGTAGTCGAGGTTCGTGAGCCCGGCGCCGCGATAATCGCCATCATCGTGAGGCGAGGGCGGCAGGAACAGATTCCACAGACCTTCGGCTTTGGCCTTGGC
>JASHRY010000203.1 GCA_030037105.1 Xanthobacteraceae bacterium | reverse complement strand
ATATTCGCCGATGAGCTGCGCCGCGGTCTTGATGCCGATGCCCGGCACTCCCGGCACGTTGTCGGTCGAATCGCCGATCAGCGCCTGCACTTCGATCACCTTCTCCGGCGGTACGCCGAATTTCTCCATCACCTCGGCGCGCCCGATCTTCCTGTCCTTCATCGTATCGAACATGATGACTCGGTCGTTGACGAGCTGCATCAGATCCTTGTCCGAGGAGACGATGGTCGCGGTGGCGCCGGCCACGCACGCCGCGCGCACATAGGTCGCGATCAGATCGTCGGCCTCGTAGCCGTCCTGTTCGAGGCAGGGCAGGTCGAAGGCGCGCACCGCCTCGCGGATGAACCTGAACTGCGGGCGCAGATCGTCGGGCGGATCGGGCCGGTGCGCCTTGTAGTCGGGATAGAGGTCGGTGCGGAACGTCTTCTCCGACTTGTCGAAGACGACCGCGAGGTGGGTCGGCTTGTCCTCCGGCTTCATGTCGCGCAACAGCTTCCACAGCATGTTGCAGAAGCCGAACACGGCGTTGAGCTGTAGCCCGTCCGACTTGCGGTTGATCGGCGGCAACGCGTGATAGGCGCGAAACACATAGCCCGAGCCGTCGACCAGGAAGACGTGGTCGCCTTTCTTCACCGGTTTGGCTGCGGGAGCTTGCGACTTTTGTGCGGTGGACATGACGGCCGGTAATATAGTCGCTTGGCGCGAATTGGCACGGTGCGGTGGATAATCGTCGGGCCGAGGAGAGCAGCCGCAATTATCCGCCGGGAAGCGGAAGGATACCCGGCCGCCGTTCGCTCCTATATTGAGGGCTGATCCCCGAGGCGCCCATGTTCCCCAAACCAAAACCCCAGCTCAAACCCAACACCTACGCCTATGAATCCGAGCCGATGGTGAAGGCCACCGGCTTTCGCGAATACGATGCGCGCTGGCTTTACGGCAGCGAGATCAACCTGATGGGCGTCGAGGCGCTCGGCCTCGGCCTCGGCACGCTGATCCACGAGCTTGGCGTGAAGCCGCACGTGGTCACCGGCCACGATTTCCGCTCCTATTCGGCGTCGATCAAGATGGCGCTCGTGAACGGCCTCCTCGCCGCGGGCTGCAAGGTGCACGACATCGGCCTCGCGCTCACGCCGATGGCCTATTTCGCGCAATTCGACCTCGCCGTGCCGTGCGTTGCCATGGTCACCGCCTCGCACAACGACAACGGCTGGACCGGCGTGAAGATGGGGACGCGCCGCCCGCTCACTTTCGGCCCCGAGGAGATGCTTCGGCTCAAGGACATCGTGCTCAACGGCCGCTTCAAGATGACGGACGGCGGCGCTTATACGTTCGTCGAGAATTTTCCGGCGCGCTACATCGCCGACCTCACCGACAGGCCGAAGCTCAAGCGCCGCCTCAAAGTGGTGTGCGCCTGCGGCAACGGCACCGCTGGCGCCTTCGCCCCGCAGGTGCTGGAAGCGATCGGCTGCGAGGTCGTCCCGCTCGACTGCGAGCTCGACCACACCTTTCCGAAATACAATCCGAACACCGAAGATTTGAAGATGCTGCACGCCATGCGCGACGCCGTGCTGGCGAGCAAGGCCGACCTGGCCTTGGGCTTCGACGGCGACGGCGACCGCTGCGGCGTCGTCGACAATACCGGCGAGGAGATCTTCGCCGACAAGGTCGGGGTCATGCTCGCGCGCGACATCTCGGCGCGGCGCAAGAATGCGCTGTTTGTCGCCGACGTGAAATCGACCGGCCTGTTCGCCAGCGATCCGGTGCTGATCGAAAACGGCGCCAGGACCGTTTACTGGAAGACCGGCCATTCCTACATGAAGCGCCGGGTGCACGAGATCGGCGCCGTCGCCGGCTTCGAGAAATCCGGCCATTTCTTCTTCAACGAGCCGTTCGGCCGCGGCTATGACGACGGCCTCATCTTCGCGCTCGCGGTCTGCGACATGCTCGAGCGCAACCCGCAAAAGAGCATGGCGGACCTCAAGGAGGCGCTGCCGAAGACCTGGTCCTCGCCGACCATGTCGCCCTACTGTGCCGACGAGGAAAAGTACGGCGTGGCCGATGCCGTGGTGAAGCATTTCCAAGCCGAGCGGAAGAATGGCGGCAAAGTCGCCGGCCAGCCGATCCGCGATCTCGTCACCGTCAACGGCGTGCGCGTGACCGTGGAGGACGGGACATGGGGACTCATCCGCGCCTCCTCCAACAAGCCGGAACTCGTCGTCGTGGTCGAAAGCCCGGTGTCGCAAGCGCGCATGCGCGAGATGTTCGCGGCGCTCGACGCCGTCATCCGCACGCACCAGGAGGTCGGCGCGTACAATCAGAAGATCTGAGGACAGACGACGGCGGACGGATAACAGAATCGATACGATCGCTACTCCGTCTTCCGTCTTCCGTCTTCCGTCCTCAGACCTCCTGATAGACGTCGATCTCGGGCGCGCCGGGCAACATCGCGCGCCAGGCTTGCAGATAGGGTTGCATCCGCGCGTCGCCGGCAATCCTTTGCCGGTTGAGCTCCCAATCTTCGTCCGCCTCGTATTCGATCACCTGGACGAATTTGGCCGGATCGTCGACGTTCTGCAGCAATCGCACCTGGGCGTTGCCGAACATCTGATAGAACGGCGTCGCCGCCTTGATCATGCTGACAAGCTGGGCGGAATCCGCCGCCGGCAGCGTGAACCGCAAATGCAGCGTTCGCCGAACCTTCGTCTCGCCGTTGCTCATCGGTTGCGTCCTCGATCGCGCGCCGCGCGCGTATTTCCAGCTATTTGAACCGCTCGCGGAATCGGTGCGCCGGATAGACGCCGAGAATCCTCAGCGTGTTCGGCTGCGAGACGAATTCCAGCTCTTCGAGCGCCAGTTCGAGCGCGCGCTCGCGCGGATGGCCCTGCACGTCGGCGTAGAACTGGGTGGCGGAAAAGCTGCCGTCGATCATGTAGCTTTCCAGCTTGGTCATGTTCACGCCGTTGGTGGCAAAGCCGCCGAGCGCCTTGTAGAGGGCGGCGGGGATGTTGCGCACCTCAAACACGAACGTGGTGATGACGCGCCGCTCGGAACGGCTCGCCCATTTCGGCTTGCGCGACAGCACCAGGAAGCGCGTGGTGTTGTGCTTGGCGTCGGCGACTTTCTTTTTCAGGATGCGCAGGCCGTAAATCTTCGCCGCCAGCGTCGTCGCCAGCGCCGCGCGGGTCACGTCGCCCGCCTCCGCCACTTCGCGCGCGGCGCCGGCGGTATCGGCGGCGACCACCGCCTTGACGCCTAGCGCGCGAATGATGTTGCGGCACTGGCCGAGCGCGTGCACGTGGCTCTCGACCGTCCTGATGGTCTTGAGCGTCGCGCCCCGCGGCGCCATGAGCTGATGCTGCACCGGCAGGAACCATTCCGCGACGATGTTGAGGCCCGATTTCGGCATCAGGTGATGAATGTCCGCCACCCGGCCGGCCACCGAATTGTCGATCGGAATCATGGCGAGGTCGGCCGCGCCGGAGCGCACCGCGGCGAAAGCATCCTCGAACGTCGGACAGGGCAGCGGCGCGTAGTTCGGATAGGCCTCGGTGCAAGCGATGTGCGAATTGGCGCCCGGCTCGCCCTGGAACGCGATCGTCCTGCGTTTTCTCATGGCCGCCTCGATAGCACGGCGCGCGCGCGCGCCAAATCCTCCGGCGTGTCGACGCCAAGCGGCACGCCGTCGATGATCGCCGCGTCGATGCGCATGCCGGCTTCGAGTGCGCGCAATTGTTCGAGTTTTTCCCGCTGCTCCAGCGGCGACGGCGGCAACTTGACGAAACGCTCGAGCGCGGCACGGCGGAAGGCGTAGAGGCCGATGTGATGGTAAAGCGGCCCTTCGCCGAACGGCGCGGCGGCGCGGGTAAAATAGAGCGCGCGCAGCCGCAACGGCGCAACCGGGGTGCCGACCACTTTGACCACGTCGGGATCGTCGCGCTCCTCGGGCCGCATGATCTCGGCCGCAAGCGTGCCGATATCGACGGCCTTGTCGGCGAGCGGCGCCAGCGCCGCCGCGACGTTGGAGGGGGCGAGCGTCGGCAGATCGCCTTGCAGATTGACGATGATCGCCGCCCGGCGTCCCGGATCGACCTGGCCGAGCGCCTCGAAAATCCGGTCCGACCCGGAGGCATGGTCGGAGCGGGTCATGACCGCGCGCCCGCCCGCCTTGCGCACCGCCGCGTCGATCTCCGGAGAATCGGTCGCAACCACCACCGGACCGACCGCCGCAGCTTCGGCCCGCCGTAGCACGTGCACGATCATCGGCGTGCCGGCGATATCGGCGAGCGGCTTTCCCGGCAGGCGGGTCGAGGCCATGCGGGCGGGAATGAAAACGAGGACATCGGTCATCGCGAAAGCCAGCCCGGTTCGCTCATGCGGGTTGCAAAAAGCTTGGCAAACCGGTTATTGCTAGGCGGCCCTCCTTTCCGCTCCGGAGCGATTCAGCGATGGATACATTCAAAATCAACAAGATTCTCGGTGCCGTGCTTGGGACCTGCCTGTTTATTGTCGCCGTGCACATCGCCGCCGGCGCGATTTTCACCCCGCCGACGGCGGCGAAGCCCGGCTATGAGATCGCCGTCAAGGAGGAGCAGCCGGCGCAAAAGCAGGGCGCAACGGCGGCGGCGCCGGCGCCGGCCGGACAGTCGATCGACGCCTTGCTCGCCAGCGCCTCCCCGGACCAGGGCGCCAAGATCGCGAAAGTATGCCAGACCTGCCACAACCTGCAGGAAGGCAAGGGAGCCAAGGTCGGGCCTGACCTTTACGGTGTCGTTGGACGACCGGTCGCATCCGTACCGAGTTTCAAATATTCGGCGGCGCTGAAGGCGAAGGGCGGCACCTGGACGTTCGATGCGCTGAACAAATGGCTGACCAATCCCCGCGCCGACGTTCCCGGCACGGCCATGACCTTTGCCGGCCTGTCGAACGAGAAGCAACGCGCCGACGTCATCGCCTACCTCGATACGCTCTCCGCCAAACCGGTGCCGCTGCCGAAGGCGGCGCAATCGGCGCCAGCGCCGGCGCCGGCTGCTTCGGCGACCAAGTCGGCCGCGGCTCCGGCGAGCCCGCCCGCCAGCGCCCCGCCGGCCCAACCCGGCGCGCCGGGTGCTGCGCCGAAGTCGCAATAGGCATTTCGTCGCGGCGCCTTACCGGCACGCTGGCGCCGCAATCGAAAAGCACATAATCACCGGCAAGCGTCGTCACCGGCAGGCGCCACGGCGCGAGCCGTCGTCAAGTGGGTAGGCGACGCAAGGCTCACCCGCGGGCAAGATCATGCACCCGCCGTGACGCGCGGCGCAAGCAAATGAATTTGCCCGTCCTGCCTGTTCTCAACTGGAGCATCGCGTGAATCGCCGATCCCTGCTCACCTCCGCTTTGCTTGCGCTCGTCGCGCGGCGGCTTCCGCTCCCCGCCGCGGTGCTGCCGGCGCGGGCGCAAGAGCCGGGCTGGCGGCACGGCGTGTCGCTGTTCGGCGACCTCAAATACCCGCCCGGGTTCAAACAATTCGACTACGTCAACGCCGCCGCGCCGAAAGGCGGCACGGCGCGCCAGATCGCGCTCGGCACCTTCGACAACTTCAATGTCGCGGTCGCCGGCGTCAAAGGCACGCTGGCGACCGGCATCGATGTTATCTACGACACGCTCCTGGCGCCGGCG